>NZ_JBEZGN010000003.1:140157-419342 GCF_040650055.1 Spirillospora sp. NPDC048819
CGTCGGACGTCCTGCGGCCTGAGTCGTCCCCGTCGTGGGAGCCGCATGTTCCGCTGGCGTCGGAGGCGGGTTCTGGGCCGGGTGGTCGGCCGCCTGAGTCGGCTGCTGGTTGGCGGCCGGGTGAGCCGGGCACCGCGCCGCAGCCCGGTTCGTCTGCGGGTGGTTCTTCGTCGGACGTCCTGCGGCCTGAGTCGTCCCCGTCGTGGGAGCCGCATGTTCCGCTGGCGTCGGAGGCGGGTTCTGGGCCGGGTGGTCGGCCGCCTGAGTCGGCTGCCGGTTGGCGGCCGGGCGAGCCGGGTACCGCACCGCAGCCTGGTCCGCCTTCGGGTGAGGCTTCGGCTGGATCGGCATCAGGCAGGGCGTCGTCCGAGTCCCCGTCATGGGAACCGGGCGGACCGTCGGCTGATGCGGCCGGGTCCTTGCCGAGCGTTCCGGTCGAGTCACCCGCGGCCTGGCAGCCGCGTGAGCCGGGCACCGCACCGCCTGGTTCGTCGTCCAGGGCGGCGACGGGACGTGGTCCCGGTGAGCCGTCGGATCGGGACGGGTCCTCCGGGCCGTCGGCCGTCGGAGCCGGTTCGCCGGCCGAATCCGCGCCCGCGTGGCGTGGGGCGGAGGGGCGGACTCCAGGGCGGCATGAGCGGGCCGATGACGAGCCTTTCCTGCCGGGGAAGGGGCTGTCGGCCGAGCCGCCGCCGCGGACGAGACCCGAGATGACGCCGCCGTCGGTGCGGCCGGGGCCGATGGCGGACCCGGAACGGCGCAAGGCGCTGGCGGACGCGTTCGTGGCCGAGTTCGTCGGGAGCACGACGTGGCGGGCGACGCTCGCGGTGCTGGAGGGGGCGTTCCCGGGGCTGGGGATGGCGGCGACGCTTTCGCGCCGCACCGATGAGCTGTGGCGCACCATGGACGCCCTCGACCGGAAGGTCGCGGCCAAGCTCGGGGTTCCGGCGTGGCTGGACGACGCCGGGATGGTGTTCGACCTCAGCGCCCAGCTCGGCATGCGGACCGCGCGGACGCCGCTGCGGGACCGGCCGGGGCGCCCCCGCGCGTCACGGCCCTACGCCGGGGCGTTCGTCATCGACACGCTCGATCCGCTGCGGTACCACCGTGCCGTGGGCGGGCCGCGGGCGCCGCGCGACCTGCCGGGTGAGGGGGCGCTGCCGGTGCCGCCGCCGGCGGAGGACGACGACAGCGGTGTCGTGATCGTCGCGAACCTGACGGCCGCGGGCGTGCGGGTGCTGGACTCGGCCGCCCTGTGGCGATACGCGGGCCAGGTCGTCACGGGGACCCTGCACGAGGCGGCGCGTCCGGAGACGCGGGCACGGGTCAGGCGGGCGCTGTGGGCGCTGCGGCGCGTGGTCCTCGTCGATCCGGACCTCGGGCTCGGGCTGTGCCTGCAGATCGACGCGGCCCGGGTGCCCCGGTGCCTGCTGGCGTTCCGCGTGGACCGGACGGAGGTCGCGCCCCGGTTCGTCCGGCCCTGATCAGTCGTCCGAGCGCAGCCAGGACAGGTCGCTCTGCCGGTCGGGTGGCAGCTCGCGGAGATGGTCCACGAGCTGCCACGGCTCGGTCGGCGGCGTGCTCTCCTCCGGGAGGACGCCGCAGACCAGGGCGCTCTGCGTGCTGACGGCGGTGAACGGGCCGAACTGCGCCACGCCGCCTCCGCGCAGCGCCGCCAGCTCCGTGAGCAGCGCGTTCAGGGCGGAGGAGTCCCGCGGGTCGTACATGCCGCGGACGTAGCTGAACATGTCCTCGGCGAGCACCTCCGGGCGCCGGCCCGAAAGGTGGTACACCGTTCCCCGGTAGGTGCCCGTGGCCTGCGCGGAACGCCCGTCGCGGACCCGGGCCCGCAGCCCGTACTCGGCGGCGCACCGTTCGTACGCGTCGGCGAGCAGCGCCTCCGCCTCGCCCTCCTCGCTGAGCAGGACGCCGGTGACGACGCCTTCCTCGCGGTCGAGACGGTCGAGCATCTCCCGGTGCAGTTCCACGACGTCCTGCTCCACGGCGTCCAGCGAGCGGGCGAGGGCACGCTGGGCGTCGCGGTCGAGGTCGACGCCCGCCAGTTCGTCGGAGATGTCACCGAACTGCTTCTCCAGCCGCTCCACCCGGCCGGTGACGGAGTCCAGCCTGTCCATCACCTCGCTCGGCGGGCTTTCGGGCTGCGGCGGCGGGATCGTGATGCCGGCGGGTTCGGTCGCCTCGTCGACCACGGTCCTGAGCGCCTCGTGCCGCCGGGCGAGTTCGGACAGCTGGTTGCGCAGGTCGCGCAGTTCCGCCTGCGCGCGGGGGAGCCGCTTGTCGGACGCCAGGTAGAGCTCGCGTCCGGCGATCGCGAGGCAGAGCAGGACAAGGACCACGGTGGTCATGTGACTCCTCGGAGTGCGGGCTGCGCTTTCGACGATAACCATCCGCGGCCGTGTTGGCGGAGGACGCGGCGGATCTCGTCCAAAAGGCCCGGCATTTCCCGCGCCCGCCCCCGCGGAGGGTGGCTTTCGAGCCGTGGCGGGTGGTTCGTGCGCCGGGTCAGCCGAAGAGGCCGCCCAGGAGGCCGCCGAGGATTTCGGCGGCGCCGCCCGCCATCTCTCCGGCCACGTTGCCCGCGATGTCGCCGGCGACGCCGCCCGCGGCGTCCGCGACCATGTTGCCGGCGATGTCGCCTGCGGCCTGGCCCGCGTAGCCGGCGATGGCGTTGCCGAACGCGTCCACGGGGACGCCCGCGACGTAGCCGGCGACGTTCTGCGCGTATCCGGCCGCGTCGCCCACCGCGCCGACGGCCATGCCTCCCGCGACTCCGGCGGCGCCGAGCGCGGCGGCTCCGCCGACCACACCGGCCGCGGCGGCGCCGTATCCGCCGTAGCCGCGGTGCCCGTGGTGGCCGGGCGAGCCGTGGTAGCCGGGCGAGCCGTGGTGGACGTGCATGGGCGGCGGTCCGGGCTGGCCGTGGGGGGCGGGCGGGTACGGCGCGGGGCCCGGCGGGGCGGGTGGCGGCGGCCCGGTGTGGGCCGGCGGGTACGGTGCGGCGCCCCCGGGTGGCGGGGGCGGCACGGGCCCGGGAGGCGCGTGACCGGGTGGCGGGGGCGGGCCGCCGTGGCCGGGAGGCGGGGGCGGGCCGCCGTGGCCGGGCATGGGTGCGTGCGCGGGCGGGGCGCTCGGAGGGGGCGGCGGGAAGGCGCCCGGTGAGTGGCCGGGGGCGCCGCCGTGTGGTGGCGGAGGAGCCTGCGACGGGCCCGGTGGGTAGGCGGGACCGGGTGGGGGTGGCGCCTGGCCGTGGCCGGGGGTCTGCATGGGGGCGGGCGCCTGGCCGGGGGAGGGTGCGGGCGGCGGGAACTGCGCGTTGCCCGGACTGCCGTACTCGCCGGGGCCTCCGTAGGACGCGGCGGCGGGCTGTGCCGGTGACGGCGGCGGTGGCGGGAAGGCGGAGGGGCCGCCCGGAGGCGGCAGCGGTGCCTGCCCCGGAGGCGGCGTCATCTGGCCCGGAGGTGGTGTTATCTGGCCGGGAGGCGGCGTGATCCGGCCCGGATGAGGCGGGGCCTGGCCGGGAGGCGGTGGGGGACTGCCGTGGGCGGAGCCCGGTTGGGACGAGCGCGGCAGCGCGACCGCGGCCTCCAGCCACTGGCCGATCTTGGTGTTCCAGTCGGTCTCGGCGGCCTCGCCGTGCGGGACCTGGAAGACGCCGAACGAGTCGTCCGACGGGGCCTCGCGGTCCTCGGCGCGGAGCACGAACGCCATGGTGCGGGGGCTGGCCACGAAGCTCAGCCCGACCTTGTCGATCCGGCCTTGGTAGGACGTCGGCGGGTTGAGGTGCATCTCCTGGTGGAACGGCAGCTGCTGGGAGACGCCCCGCAGCTTCGACGACTCGAACGTCACGTTCGAGATCTGGAAGCCGAGCCGGGCGATCGCGGCGAGCACCCACTGCTGGGATTCCAGCGGCTCGACGGAGATGGGGTCGACGTCGCCGGGGTCGGGCTGGCCGGCCGCGTCGACCTCGGTGCACATCCCGATGGTGAAGCCGGGGAGTTCGTGGCCGAGCACGGTGGTGAACGGAAGTTCGTACGGCAGCGGGATGGAGAACGCGAGGTCGCGCTGCTGCGCGGTGTCCAGCCGGAAACCGCGTGTCAGGGCGCCCCTGTACACCTCCGGCCCGGCCGTCTCACCGCCGTAGCCGTTCTGCATGCGCGGCATGAGCGCCAGCGTCACGTGCCGGATCTCCACGGGCTGGGCGCCGCCGCGCAGATGCACCTTGCCCGCCACGACCCCGCCGGGTTTGCAGTTCGGCTCCGACAGGATCGTGTCGACGGACGGGCCGCCGCCCGCCATCTGACCGTAGGACAACGGCCGTTCCCCTCTCCGACGGCGAGGACGCTTCCCCGCACGAGTCAGCCCGCATGAGTCGGCCCGCGCGAAGTGGCCGACGCGAGTTAGACCTACTCCACCATGCCATCGGTTCACACCGCGAAGCGGAATACCGCGGCTTTTCCTCCGGCGCGCTACGAAGTTCGCACCTCACCGGTTCGTTCGGGAAGGGGTTTTTGTGGGCCGAAAAGGCCTCACTCCTCCTTGGCGGTGACGGTGACGGTGGCGTAGCCGAGCTTCTCCAGCGGTTCGCGGATCTGTGCGGCGTCCCCGACGGCGATCACGGTCAGCGCCTCCGGGTCGATGTGCTTGCGGTAGGCGCGGGCGACGCCGTCCGGGGTGGAGGCGCGCACGGCGGCCAGGTAGGCGCTCGGATAGCCGGCGCCCAGGCCGTTGGCGGACACGTCGGCGAGTTCGGCGGCGACGGCGCGGGCCGTCTCGTACTCGGCGGGCGCCCGGTCGGCCAGCGCGCGGACGGACGAACCGTGCTCGTCGGCGTCGATGCCCCGGGACACGATGCCGCGCAGTTCGGTCAGCGCGTCGGCGACGGCGTCGGCGGTGACCTCGGTGTGGACGGCGCCCTGCGCGATGAACAGCCCGCAGTGCCGCATCCGCAGCAGGCCCGCGCGCATGCCGTAGGTGTAGCCCTTCTCCTCGCGCAGCACCGCGTTGAGCCGGGACGTGAGCCCGCCGCCGAGCACGTGCGACGCGACCGTCAGGGACGGCCAGTCGTGGTTGGAGCGGTCGGGGACGCCGTGCCCGAAGCTGAGGTACGTCTGCACCGAGCCCGGACGGTCGACGACGACGATCCTGGCGGCCGACTCCGGCAGGATCCGGTCGGCGGTCGGCAGCGGGTCCCCGGTTCCGGACCAGCTCTCCAGGGCGGCGGTGAGCGCGGCGTCGGCGTCCACCCCGGACAGGTCACCGGCGACGACCGCGGTGGCCTCAGCGGGCACCACGGAGCCGTAGAAGCCGCGGACGTCCGAACCCTGGAGCGCGCCGACCGAGGTGCGGGTGCCGCCGGTCGGGCGGGACGCGCGGGCGTCGGAGGGGAACATCACGGCGCGCAGCTCGCGCATGGCGCGCGACCCCGGGTCGGCGTCCTCCTGGGCGATCTCCTCCAGGCGTTCGCGGACCAGGCGCCGCACGTCGGCGTCGTCGAGCGCCGGCCGCCGCACGACCTCGGAGAACAGCTCCATGGCCGCGCCGAGCCGCGTCGTCGGGACGTCCAGCGCGATCCGCAGCGCGGTCAGGTCGGCGTGGGCGAAGAAACTGGCGCCGAGCCGCTCGAACGCGGCGGTCAGCGCGGTGCCGCCGCCGGGCTCGGTGCCCTCCGCCAGCGCGTGCGCCGCCAGCGCCGCGACGCCGTCGAGGCCGGACGGCTCGCGTCCCGCGCCCGCGTGCAGGACGAGCCGGACCGCGGCGAGACGGCGTCCCGGCAGGTCGCAGCGGAGCGTCGCCGGGCCGGCCGGGACGCGGCCCGCGGTGCCGGCCGGGAACGCCCAGGCCGGGACGGGCCCGGGGACGGGGCGGGGCTGCAGGTCCAGGCCGCTGCTCACGAGGTGCCTCCGTAGGTCAGGGCGGTGCGGGCGCCCGGTGCCAGCCAGCGGCCCGCCATCTCCTTGATCGCGTCTCCGGTGACCGCGGCGGCGCGGCCGGGGGCGGTGAAGACCCGGGCCGGGTCGTCGAACTGCGTGGCGTTCTGCGACAGGGCGTTGGCCAGGCCCGTGACGGTCTCGGTCTGCTCCAGGAAGCCGCGCTCGGCCTGGGCGGTGGCCCGGGCGGTCTCGTCGGCGTCGGGCCCCTCGGCGGCGAACCGCTGGAGCTCCTCGTCCAGCACGGCGGCGATCTTGTCCGGTTCCGGCCCGATGGCGTCCACGATCGCCAGGGAGGGGCCGGACGCCAGCCGCGTCACCCCGGCCCACACCTCGGTGGCGATCTCGTCGCGCCGCACCATCCGGTCGTACAGGCGGGAGCCGGAGCCGCCGCCGAGGATCTCGACCGCCAGCTCGGCGGCCTCGACGTCGTCGCCGCCGTCGGTGGGGAGGGTGAACATCGCGAAGTAGGCGGGGGAAGGGACCTCCTCGTCGAGGGTCTCCCCGCGGACGCCGCTCAGCGGCCCGAGTTCGCCGGGCCGCGCGGGGGGCTTCTCCGGGCCGGTGAGCAGCCCGCCGAAGTAGCGCTCCACCGCGTTCAGCGTCTCCTCGGGGTCGACGTCGCCGACGACGGACAGGACAGCGTTGCCCGGTGCGTACCAGGTGGCGAAGAAGTCCGCGCAGTCTTCGAGGGTGGTGGCGTCGAGGTCTTCCATGGAGCCGATCGGGGTGTGCGCGTACGGGTGGCGCTCGGGGAAGGTCAGGGCGCACAGCCGCTCGAACGCCGTCCCGTAGGGCTGGTTGTCGTAGCGCTGGCGACGCTCGTTCTTCACCACGTCGCGCTGGTTGTCGAGGTTGGCCTGGGTGAGCGCGGCGGGCAGCGTGCCCATCCGGTCGGCCTCCAGCCAGAGCGCGAGCTCCAGATGGCTGACCGGCACCGTCTCGTAGTAGTTCGTGCGCTCGAACGACGTGCTGGCGTTGAAGGCGGCACCGGCGCTCTCCAGCAGCGCGGCGTGCTCGCCTTCGGCGACGTTCGCCGAGCCCTGGAACATGAGGTGCTCGAAGAGGTGGGCGAGCCCGGTGCGGCCGGCCCGCTCGTGCCGCGAGCCCACCCCGTACCAGATGTTCACGGCGGCCAGTGGTACGACGTGGTCTTCGCAGACCACCACGCGCAGGCCATTGCCGAGCGTGTGCTCATGCAGCGGCTGTTCTGCCACGGAGCGCTCCCGTCCGTTCGATGGGTCGGCTGGCGGACAGCACCGCGCGCGTCGGCGGGACGTACCTGGGCGGCGGGCTTGATCTCGGTCTCACCGTACCGGGTACCCGCGGCCGGAAGCGCGCCGCCGCAAACTGTGGATAACCCGCGTGGGCGCACCCGCATGACCCCGGCTGTCCAGGGGGTGGCAGGGGTGCGGTGGGTCAGGAGGTGGAGGAGTTGTGGGCGGCTATGGCTTCCTCTAGGGAAGCGTGCAAGACGAAGATCTTGGTGAGCTGGGTGACGTGGAAGACGCGGCGCACCCGGTCGTTGACGCCCATGAACGACATCGAGCCGTCCCGGGCGCGGAGCCGGTGGTAGATGCCGACCAGCACGCCGAGGCCCGTGGAGTCCAGGAACGTGACCTCGCCGAGATCGATGACCAGGTGAGCGCCGCCGTTGTCGATGATGTCGAGGAGGGCCTCCCGCAGCCGGGGGCTGGTGAAGACGTCGATCTCACCGCTGATCTTCACGACCGTGAGGCCCTTTTCGACGCGATGCTCGACCGCGAAGTCCACCGGTGCTCCTCTCTGCCGCTCGTCTCGTCCGCCGCTCGTCCCGTCGAGACTAGTGGGAACTCGTTTGGTACCCCTATGGCACGTCGTTACGCGGGGCGGAGCGCGTCGGGGCCTTCATGGGGAGCGGAACAGGGCCCATACGATCTTGCCCTGCGGGATGGCGCGCCACCCCCACCGGACGCTGAACGACTCCACGAGGTGGAGGCCGCGGCCCGTCTCGGCTATGTAGTCGGGTTCCTTGCGGCGCGGCGCGGCCGGGCTCGCGTCCATGATTCCGCAGAGCAGCCAGCGGTCCTGGTGGGCGAGCCGCAGCCTGATGGCGGACGGTGCGGAGCCGAGCGGGTCGGCGGGGTCGCCGTACACGCCCTCGCGGTGTACGTCGTCCGCCACCGGGCCGCCCGGCCGCCCGCGGGAGGTCCCCCCGCTGTGCCGCCCGCTGTGCCGCAGTGCGTTCGTGACGAGTTCGGAGACGACGAGGCCGACGTCGTCGGCGAGTTCGGGCACACCCCATTCGGTGAGCCGGGACACGGCGAAATGCCGCGCCTCGGTGACCGACTCCGGATCGGGCTTCACCGTGAACGAGACCGTCGGGCCCCGCAGCAGGGTGAGGGCCGTCACGGCCGTGTCCAGGCGCGGGGGCAGGTCGGACGACTCCGGGACGGGCGTCGAGCACCCGGCATGGCCGTGCGGATCGGCCGGCCCCACGAAGGGGCCGAGCTCCCACCGCGTGTCGTCGTGCGCGTGGCGTGACGTCATTCCAACCGGACCCCGCAGAGTGATCTCGTTGTGCAGCCGTGGCTCGGAAGTCTCGTGCGTTATCCTGCGCATCGTAGCGTGCGAATGCAAGGCCCAATGCACGTGCATCCGCGTTGTGAGGGTGTGGGGCGGCGCGAATGTACGCGAGCTGATCGGAGGTAACCGCAGGACACTGAGGCCAGTGGCACACTAGGTTCGCTGTCCGCCGAATAGCCGGGAGGTTGGGCGTGACTCCAGAGACGCCGGGAAGCGGGTCGACGGTTCGTCGGATCCTGCTCGGGTCGCAGCTTCGCCGTCTGCGCGAGCAGAAGGGCGTGACCCGTCAGGACGCCGGCTACGTCATCCGCGCGTCGGAGTCGAAGATCAGCCGCCTGGAGCTCGGACGGGTCAGCTTCAAAGAGCGAGACGTGGACGACCTGCTCTCGCTGTACGGCGTCAGCGACAAGACGGAACGCGAGGCGCTGCTTCAGCTTGCGCGGGAGGCCAACACCCCCGGTTGGTGGCACCGGTACAACGACGTACTGCCCGGCTGGTTCCAGACCTATGTCGGCCTGGAGGAGTCGGCGGCGTTGATCCGCACATATGAACTGCAGTTCGTTCCGGGACTGCTGCAGTCGGAGGGGTATGCGCGCGCGGTCATCCGCCTGGGCAACGCCGGAGCCGCCGAACACGAAATCGACCAACGCGTGGAACTCCGCATGCAACGGCAGGAACGCCTCACGGGCCCGGAAGCTCCGCGCCTGTGGGCGGTGGTGGACGAGGGGGCGCTGAAGCGTCCCATCGGCGGCCCGGAGGTGATGAGGGGCCAGTTCGAGCACCTCATCGAGATGTCCAAGCTGCCCAACGTCACCATCCAGATCATGCCGTTCAGGTTCGGAGGCCACGCCGCCGAGGGGGGCGCGTTCACCATCCTGCGCTTTCCCGAGCAGGACCTGCCGGACGTGGTTTACGTCGAGAACCTCACCGGCGCGATGTACCTGGACAAGCGCGACGACGTCGACACCTATCTGCAGGCGATGGAACGCCTGTGCGTCGACAGTGCGACACCGGAACGCACCGTCGAGCTTCTCGGTGATCTTCTCAGAGAGACATGATGCTCAAGAACTACTACGACAACGGGATGCCGGCCGCCAACCTCCAAGGGGCGCGGTGGCTGAAGTCCCGGCGAAGCAATTCCCAGGGGAACTGCGTGGAAATCGCCGAACTGCCGGGCGGGCGGGTCGCGATGCGCAACTCCCGTCATCCCGACGGCCCCGCACTCATCTACACCCGTCCCGAGATCGAGGCGCTCATCCTTGGAGCCAAGGACGGCGACTTCGACCATCTCATCGCCTCCCGTAACTGAACCACCCCAGGAAAACCGCCAGTCGAAACGCGGCGGGTCGGCTCCGGTGCACCGAACGTCGACCCGACCGCCATAGAGCAGAGGCCACCCCAGGCGCGAGGGTGGCCTTTTCTGTGAGGTCGGCCTTCTGCGAGGTCAGCCGCAGTTGCCGTAGGGGGCGGACCGGCCGTTGCCGCCGAAGCGGACGCAGGCGCCGGGCGCCTTCACGTACACCGGTCCCGCGTACCAGGCGAACTGGCCGCTGTCGGCGATCGTGCTGCCGCCCTGCTTCTGGATCCAGACCGACACCGGGGACTTCGTACCGACGTTCTGCGTCTTTATCGTGACGGCGCAGTTGTAGGTGGAGCTGTTGTACATCAGGTAGGCGGTGCCGCCGGAGACGCTCAGCGAACGCTGCACGTAGTAGCCGCCTCCATGGCCGCCGCTGTTGCACACCTGCTGCGGGCTGTACTTGTTGGCCGGCTCCTTGTCGGGCGTGGTACCTCCGCCTCCGCCGCCAGTGCTCGACGTGGGTTTCGGGTCTCCGGGCTTCTGCGGTGTACCGGGCTTCTGGGACGAGTTCGGGCCCGAGGGGTTCTGGCTCTGCTCACCCTTGGGTTGCCGATGCTTCTTCGTCGGACTCTGCGCTTGGCCGCCTGCACCGTTCGCGGCCTCGGAACCGCCCTGAGCGCCCTGGTTCTGGTCGGACGCCACGGTCTGCTTCTCGTTGCCCTTGTCGTCGCCCGGCCTTGTCGCGGCCCAGACGGCGCCACTCGCGAGGACGGCCGCCACTGCGGCGGCCGCCGCGATCGGTATGAGAAGTCCGCGCCTCTTGCCTTCCGGCCCATGAGACTGGGCCGGCCCAGGGAAAGCATGTGGGGGCGCGCCGGGCGGGCCTTGCACGTGCCCACCGGGAGGCTGCTCGCCGTGGGGATGGGGCTGCTCGCCGTAGGGCGGCGGCTGCGGGGCCGTCCAGTGCCTGACGCCGGACGGGTCGGTGACGTGGTCGGGCGGCAGCACAGCACCGGCCATGGCGGACGGGGCTGCGTGCGGGTCGGTCGAGTTCGGCGGCGTGCCCGGGTGCTGGGCGCCGGGGGCGTCGGCCGGGAGTCCGGGGAACGCGGGCAGCGGCTGGATGGGCGCCGAGGACGAGCCGCCGGCCGCGCCGACCAGGCGTTCCTGAGCCTCGCGGGCGGTGGGGCGCTGGGAGGGCTCCTTGGACAGGCAAGCCAGGACGAGTTCGCGCATCGGGCTGGACAGGTCGCCGATTTCCGGCTCGCCGGTCAGGATCCGGTGCATGACCGTGGCCATCTCGTCGTTGCCGAACGCGGGGCGTCCCGTCGCGGCGAACACCATGGTGGTGCCCCAGGCGAACATGTCGGAGGCCGTGCTGACCTCACCGCCGGTGAAGTGCTCGGGCGCCATGTAGGCGGGGGTGCCGACGTTCTGGGTCTCACCGGCCGCGCCCAGCGCGCGCGCCACGCCGAAGTCGATGACTCGGGGGCCGTCCGGCCCCATCATCACGTTGTGCGGCTTGAAGTCGCGGTGGACGATCCCGGCCTGATGGATCGCGGTGAGCGCGGTCAAGGTGCTGATGGCGAGCCGTTCCAGCGCGCCGCCCGTGCGCGCGCCCTCGGTGCGCACCACATGGTGCAGCGACACGCCGGGGACGTATTCGCTGACGATGTAGGGCTGGTCGCCCGCGACGTCGGCGTCCAGGACCTGCGCGGTGCAGAACCGCGCCACGCGCTTGGCGACTTCGAGTTCGCGGACGAAGCGCGCGCGGGCGGAGTCGTCCCCGGCGAGGCCGCCGTGCAGCAGCTTGATGGCGACGTGGTCCGCGGCGGGAAGGGTTTGAGCCGCGCCGGTGGGGCGGCCCAGGAAGACCGCCCCCTGACCGCCCTCGCCCAGGCGGCCCAGGATCATGTACCCGCCCAGCTCGGTCGGATCGCCCGACCGCAGTGGAAGGGCGTCCGGCATCGTCCTGTCCGTCACGCCACTCGCTCCCCGTAACCTTCGGCTCATCGGCAAGACATTGCTGCAAGCCTATGGCCAGATGATGGTAGGCGCTCCGCAAAGCATTTGATCAAGGATCTGGCGATCCCGCGATAATAGGACTACAGTCCGGTTAATGGGAGGAGGGATGCGGTGATGGACCGTGGTCCGGCCGGCGGGAGGAGCGTCGACCTGGAGTTGATGCGCACGCCGCCGCCGAAGGAGCGGGCGGATGCGGCGCGCAACCGGGTGAAGGTGCTCGAAGCCGCCGCCGAGCTCTTCGCCCGGCACGGTGTGGCGTCGGTCTCAATGGACGCGGTCGCCGCCGCAGCGGGCGTCGGCAAGGGAACCCTCTTCCGCCGCTTCGGCGACAAGGCGGGCCTGGCCGTGGCCCTCCTGGACGAGCGTGAACGCGACTTGCAGGACGCGATCCTGTCCGGCCCGTCTCCTCTGGGGCCAGGTCATGCGGGTGCGGTGGTCTCACCGGCCGAACGTCTGCACGCCTTCGCCGACGCGTACCTGGACTACGTGCTGGCCCACCTGTCCCTGGTCCGCATGTCGGAGACGGCGTCGCCGGGTGCGCGGTACCGCATCGGCGCCTATGGCTTCTGGCATCGGCACGTGACGATCCTGCTCGACGAGATCGTCCCCGACGGGGACGCTCTGGCGCACGCGCTGCTGGCCGTCCTCAGCGCGGAACATCTCACCGCGATGGTCGACAACGTTGGCGCGGAACGCGCACGCGCCGCCGTCCTCACACTCTTCGACGTGGCGAGGTCCTGAGAACGCCGGAGCCCCCGTGGCGTGCACGGGGGCTCGGATGCCCGGCCGGGGGTCCGGCTGGGCGAACGGGTGTCAGGCCGGGTCGGGCGTCCGACGCTCTGCGTCGCGCTCCACCCGGCCGTTCGCGTTGCCCGGTGGACCCTCCTGGGCGTGATTGCGTTCCAGCTGCGCCGCGACCGCGAGGGCGCGCAGCGATGTGGTCTTCACATGTTCACGTGGGCGGCCGGTGCGGGTTCTGGGGATGCTGCTCGGCACGGTTCTCCTCCGTGGATGGCGGACAGGGGGTGCTACCCGGATCACGGGCGATCGCACGGTAGTTGCAACCGCAAGATCTTTTGCCTTATTCCGAGTGATCGTTCCGTTTATGGGCGCATCCGGAGATCGAGCGCATCCGGGATCAGAGGTACAGGCCCGTCCCCTCGTCGGACGAGTCCGGCTTGACCGGCTGAAGGTCGGCGGCGGACAGGGTGGACAGTTCGGACGCGTCCGACGAGGCCGTGAGGCGTTCGGACTGGACGGCGAGGGCGCCGTCGAGGAGGTTGCGCATGAGCCGCCCGTTGCCGAACGAGGGACCGCGGGGGACGTCGCCGAGCAGGCCGCGCACGCGCGCCGGGACGTCCGGGGCCAGCTGGAGCCCCTCGGCGGCGGCGAGATGCGCGAAGATCTCGACGAGCTCGTCGTCGGAGTAGTCGGGGAAGGCGATGTGCTTCGGGAAGCGGGACTCGAGCCCGGAGTTGGCCGCCAGGAAGGCCTTCATCTCCCGCTCGTAGCCCGCGGCGATGACGACCAGGTCGCCGCGGTACTCCTCCATGAGCTGGACGAGCGTGGAGACGGCCTCCCGGGTGTAGGAGTCGCCGGCCAGCGAGTACGCCTCGTCGATGAACAGGACTCCGCCGAGGGCCTGCTCGACGGCGGCCCGCACGCGCGGGGCGGTCTGGCCGACGTAGGAGCCGATGAGGTCGGCGCGGGAGACCTCGACGAGGTGCCCGGACGACAGCAGCCCGAGGTCGGCGTAGACGGAGGCGACGAGGCGGGCGACGGTCGTCTTGGCGGTGCCCGGGTTGCCGGTGAACACCATGTGCCGGGTCGGCACGCCGACCGTGTGGCCGGCGGCGCGGCGGAGGTCGGTGGCGCGGGCCTCGGCGGCGAGCCGGTGCACCTCCTGCTTGACGTCCGCGAGTCCGATGAGGGCGTCGAGTTCGGCGAGCGGGTCGGTGACGGGCCGGACGCGGGTCGCGCCGGAGAGGGTGTCCGGGATGTCGTCGGCGAGCAGGGCGGACAGGTCGTCCGGGGCGGGCTTGCTCAGGGCGGTCACGCGGCGGGCCTGCAGGGCGGTGGCGCGCTCGCACAGGTTGCGCATGGCGCGGGCGTTGCCGAACGAGCGGCCGCGCGGGGCGCGGCGCAGGAGGTCGGCCACCCTGTCGCGGGCGGCGTCCTCCAGTTCCAGCCCGGCGGACGCCACCTGGCCGTCGAAGATCTCGATGAGCTCGGTGTCGGTGAAGTCGGGGAAGCGGACCGTGCTGGGGAACCGGGACGCGAGACCGGGATCGGACGCGATGAACCGCCGCATCTCGCGTTCGTAGCCGGCGACGATGACGACGAGGTCGTCGCGGTGGTTCTCCATGAACTTCAGGAGTTCGGCGATGGCCTCGGGGCCGTAGTCCTCCTCGACGCCTTCCTGGATCAGCGAGTACGCCTCGTCGATGAACAGGACGCCGCCGACGGCGCGGCGCGCGACGTTCCGCGTCTTCACGGCGGTCTCGCCGATGTAGGTGCCGACGAGCGTCGAACGGGTCGCCTCGACGAGGTGCCCGGACGACAGGACGCCGAGGTCCTTGAGGACACGGGCGAACAGCCGCGCGACGACCGTCTTGCCGGTGCCGGGGTTGCCGGTGAACACCGTGTGCCTGGCGGGTGCGGCGGGGACGGGCACCCCCGCGTCGCGGCGCATCTTCGTGGCCTTCGCGCCGGCGATGAGCAGCTCGATCTCGTTCTTGACGCTGCCGAGGCCGGTGAGCGCTTCGAGTTCGGCCATGGGGTCGGCGCCGGGGGAGTCGAACGAGGCGGGTATGTCGGGACGCTTGACGACGAGCTCCTCGCCGGGCTCGGTCCGTTCGCGGACGGACTCCACGACGATGTCGGCGAGGCGCTGTGCGAGGCGGGCGTTCCGCAGGTTCCGGACGGGCCGTGTGCCGGCGAGCAGCTGCCCGGCGGCCGTCAAGGCGCGCTTGTGCGCGCGCGCCCCGCGCTGCTGGATGGCCCGGTTGAACAGCTCTGCGTGCCCCTCTGCGGTGAACGGATGGGTGCGGACGATCTGGAACCGCAGGGCGAGCGCGGGGTTGACCTCGCGGATCCGATCGTCGCCACCGGGCTCGCACAACGCGACGATGTGCAGGTCGTCGTGGACGTCGAGGGCCCGGTGCAGCTGCTCGATGATGGCCTCGCCGCTCCGGTCGTCCTTGGACATGTCGTCGAGGCCGTCGATGACCATGAGCCGTACGCCGGCGCTCTCGCGGGCGTCGTTGTAGATGTGCATGGTGGCGCCCGAGACGTCCTTGCCGGCGAAGAAGTCGCCGGCGAGCCACAGCGGCGGGTCGGCGAGGCCGTGCCGCTGGACGAGCCGGACGATCTCCTGGGCCGCGTCGCGCTTGCCGGTGCCGTCCGGGCCGACGATCATCAGCCGCACCGGTCCCGGCCCGGTGGCGATCTCCTCCAGCGCGGCGGCGACGTCCGGCTGGCCGACCAGGTCCGTCTCCACCTTCGCGGCGGCGCGGGCGCCGCGCGGACGGGACTCGGCCTTGCCGAGACTCGCGGCGAGCGGGTTGGCGATCCGGCGGCGCGGTGCGAACAGCCGCTGGACGTCCTCCTGGAACCCGCCGACCGGGATGTACACGCGGTCGGGCCTGGACGGCACGTCCGGAAGCCCCCCGACGCTGGCGGTGAAGCGCATCGCCATGTCGAGCCAGCCGCGGCAAGCGTCGATGGCTCCGGCGCCGAGCGCGCGCGCGAGCCAGGCCCACTCGGTCAGCGACCACGCGTCCGCGTCGAAAGAGCCGCTCTTGTCGTCGAACCGTGCAAGCAGTTCGCCGTAGCGGTCCTCGGTGAGGACGACGGACAGTTCGGCGGGCACCTGCTCCAGGCCGGCCTGCAACAGCAGGTTGACGAGCAGCTCGTCGGCGGTCTCGCCGTGGGGGGCGATCTCGCGGAGGTGCTCGTGGACGGGCAGCAGGCCGGAGCACACCCATTCCAGGTGGCTGATGGGCCCGGCGAGTTCGGGCAGGGCGGCGATGACGTCGTCGTCGGCCTGCGCCGCCCACAGTTCCCGCCGCGGCTTCAGCGAGAGGTCGAGCCAGTTCCCGGCCGGAGGGTTCTCGAACAGCTTCAGCAGGGCCTGCCGGCGGCGTTCGAACGGCTCCAGGCCCTGGAAGACGCCGAGCGACTCGCGCGCCAGGGTGAGCGCCAGGTCCTGGTCACCGCCGTCCTCCAGCCATTCGAACGCCCGGAATTCGCCCGGCAGGGCGCTCCAGGCGCCGGGCTTGCGCTTCGCGGCCTTCTTCGGCTTGCTCAGGTAGCGCCCGAAGAACTCGTGGTAAAGGTCGTCGAAGGCGCCGGAGTAGAGGGCCGCGGCGCCCGGCAGGTAGGCGAGGAGGCTGATCATCTCGGCGGCGACCAGCGGGGCCGGGTTGTTCATCATGGCGTGCTGGCCGGTGGTCAGCGGGATGCAGCGCGGATCGTTGACGAGGGCGTCGACGCGGTCGCGGATCTCGGCGTACAGTCCGTCCGGGACGCGCCAGGGCCCGAACGCGTACAGGTCGAGGACGGGCTCGTCGGACACGAGAAGTTCCAGATGTTCCGGCAACCGCATAGCGTTCCCCCTAAAGCACACCAACCCGGTAAGGCACCCCAACGCCGGTAAGGCACACCAACGCGGTCGAACAGCCTAACGATGGGGACCGGCCAACGCGGCGGCGTGGAGAAAAATGGCCCATATTTCCCACAAGGCGCGTTCTGTCACTTTGTTCACAACTTCGAGGCGGCCCGGGAGGCTGTTCCAGCCGCTCAACTGGGTAGGTATCCGAAGATTCGGTTCGCCCGCCGGGTTGGTCCCCGCTCACCGCCGAGCTCAGTGAAGAGCCCGGGAGGCCGTCGGGTGCGGGCGGACGCGCCCGAGCCGTCTCCTGGGAGAAGAACGTTGATCACAAAGCTCCTCGTCGCCAACCGCGGCGAGATCGCCGTGCGGGCGCTGCGCGCCGCCTACGAGCTCGGCATCGCCAGCGTCGCCGTCTACGCGCATGAGGACCGTTTCTCCCTGCACCGGCAGAAGGCGGACGAGGCGTACGAGATAGGCGAGCACGGCCACCCCGTCCGGGCCTACCTGGACGTGGACGGCATCGTGGAGGCCGCGCTGCGGGTCGGCGCCGACGCCGTCTACCCCGGCTACGGGTTCCTGTCGGAGAGCCCGGAGCTGGCGGAGGCGTGCGAGCGCAACGGGATCAAGTTCGTCGGCCCGCCGTCGGCCGTGCTGAACCTGGCGGGCAACAAGATCGAGGCGGTCGCGGCGGCGCGGCGCGCGGGCCTGCCGGTGCTGAGCTCGGCGACACCCGAGGTCGGCGCGGAGTTGGCGGCGGCCGATGAGATCGGGTTCCCCCTGTTCGTGAAGGCCGCGGCCGGCGGCGGCGGGCGCGGGCTGCGCCGCGTCGACGCCCGCGAGGACCTGGAGGCCGCCGTGGACGCGGCGCGCCGCGAGGCGCAGAGCGCGTTCGGCGACCCGTCGGTGTTCCTGGAGCAGGCGGTGGACCGGCCCCGCCACATCGAGGTGCAGGTCCTCGCCGACGGCGCCGGGCACGTCGTCCACCTGCGCGAACGTGACTGCTCGGTGCAGCGCCGCCACCAGAAGGTCGTGGAGATCGCGCCCGCCCCGGAACTGGACCCGGACGTCGCGCGGCGGCTCTGCGAGGACGCGGTGAAGTTCGCCCGCGAGATCGGGTACGAGAACGCGGGCACCGTGGAGTTCCTCGTGAACGACCGGGGCGAGCACGTCTTCATCGAGATGAACCCGCGCATCCAGGTCGAGCACACCGTGACCGAGGAGGTCACCGGCATCGACCTGGTGCAGAGCCAGCTGCGCATCGCGGGCGGCGAGACGCTCCCCGAACTCGGCATCGCGCAGGACGAGGTGACGGTCAGCGGCTTCGCCGTGCAGTGCCGCATCACGACCGAGGATCCCGCGAACGACTTCCGGCCCGACACCGGCAAGATCTCGGCGTACCGGTCGCCGGGCGGCGCCGGGGTGCGCCTCGACACCGGGACGGCCTACGGGGGCGCGATCGTCAGCCCCCACTTCGACTCGCTGCTGGTCAAGCTGACCTGCCGCGGCCGGACGTTCGAGGAGGCGGTGCGGCGGGCGCGCCGGGCCGTCGCCGAGTTCCGCATCCGGGGCGTCGCGTCCAACATCCCGTTCCTCCAGGCGCTGCTGGACGAGCCGGACTTCCGCGCCGGCGGCGTCACGACGGCCTACATCGGCGAGCACCCGGAGCTGCTCACGGCCCGGTCGAGCGGCGACCGCGCGACGCGGCTCGTCCGGTACCTGGCGGACGTGACCGTCAACAAGCCGCACGGTGAGGCGCCCACCGACCTCGACCCGGCGACGAAGCTTCCGCCACTGGCCATGGACGGCCCGTTCCCCCAGGGTTCCCGTGACCGGCTGCTGGCTCTCGGCGCGCGCGCGTTCGCCGAAGAGTTGCGGAACCAGAGCGCCCTGGCCGTCACCGACACCACGTTCCGGGACGCGCATCAGTCCCTCCTCGCCACGCGAGTACGTACCTACGACCTGCTCGCCGCCGCGCCGTACCTCGCCCGCATGACCCCGCAGCTCCTCTCCGTGGAGGCGTGGGGCGGAGCCACGTACGACGTCGCGCTCCGCTTCCTGGGCGAATCACCCTGGGACAGGCTGGCCGCGATCCGTGAGGCCGCCCCGAACCTGTGCATCCAGATGCTTCTGCGCGGCCGCAACACCGTCGGATACACGCCGTATCCCGATTCGGTCGCCCGCGCGTTCGTGCGTGAGGCCGCCAGCACGGGAGTGGACATCTTCCGGGTGTTCGACGCGCTCAACGACGTGGAACGCATGCGTCCCGCCATCGACGCGGTGCTCCAAACCCACGCGGTCGTCGAGGGAACCCTCTGCTACACCGGCGACCTGTCGTCCCCGGACGAGCGCCTCTACACCCTCGACTACTACCTGCGGCTCGCAGAGCAGCTCGTCGAGGCGGGCGTCCACATCCTGTGCATCAAGGACATGGCCGGCCTGCTGCGCGCCCCCGCCGCCCGCACCCTGGTCACCGCTCTGCGCGAGCGTTTCGACCTGCCCGTCCACCTGCACACCCACGACACGGCCGGCGGGCAGATCGGCACCTACATCGCGGCCATCGAGGCCGGTGTCGACGCCGTCGACGGAGCCGCCGCGCCGCTCTCGGGCACCACGAGCCAGCCGCCCCTCCAGGCGATCGTCGCCGCGACCGACTTCACCGGCCACGCCACCGGGATCGACCTGGACGCGCTGACCGTCATGGAGCCGTACTGGGAGGCCGTCCGCAAGCTCTACGCCCCGTTCGAGATGGGCCTGCCATCGCCGACGGGACGCGTCTACCGGCACGAGATCCCGGGCGGGCAGCTGTCCAACCTGCGGCAGCAGGCCGTGGCGCTCGGGCTCGGCGACCGGTTCGAGGAGATCGAGCGCCTTTACGCGGCCGCCGACGCGATCCTCGGACGCCTCGTGAAGGTCACCCCGTCCAGCAAGGTCGTCGGCGACCTGGCCCTGCACCTGGTCGCGGCAGGCGCCGACCCCGACGACTTCGCCGAGAACCCGGAGCGCTACGACATCCCCGACAGCGTCATCGGGTTCCTGAACGGCGAACTGGGCGACCCGCCGGGAGGCTGGCCCGAGCCGTTCCGCACCAAGGCCCTCGCCGGACGTCAGTACACGCCGGCCCGTGCCGAACTCGACGGCGCGGAGGAGAAGGCGCTGGCCGGGCCCGAAGTACGCGAGACCCTGGACCGGCTCCTCTTCCCCGGCCCCGCCAAGGACTACCGCGAAGCCCGCGCGGCCTACGGCGACCTCTCCGTCCTGCCCACGAGCCCGTTCCTTTACGGGCTCCGCACCGGACACGAGGTCGCGTTCGACCTCGAACCCGGCGTGCGCGTCCTGGCCGGCCTGGAGGCGGTCGGCGCCATCGATGAGGCGGGCGTCCGGCAGGTCATCTGCACCGTGAACGGCCAGCTCCGCACGCTCTCCGTCCGCGACAAGTCCGTCGTGTCGGACGCGCCGCCCGTCGAGCGCGCCGACCCGGGCGAGCCCGGCCACGTCGCCGCACCGTTCGACGGCTCGGTGACGCTGCGCGTGTCCAAGGGCGACGAGGTCGCCGCCGGGGACGTCGTCGCCACCATCGAGGCGATGAAGATGGAGGCCGCCATCACCGCCAACATCGCCGGTACGGTCACCCGCCTGGCCGTCCCGCAGACGACCCCGGTACAGGCCGGCGACCTCCTGCTGGTGGTCACCTGACCGACGCGGCAACTCAACGAGGGGTGGCGGGGCGGCCGGATCGGGTCACGGGGCGCACCGCGTAGGCGGCCAGGGACGGCTCCAGGAGGTCGAACGCCAGCCGGGCCGACTCCGCCACCGCCGCCGCGATCGTGTGGTCGTCCTCGCCGTCCAGCGTCCGGCGGAGGGTCTCCTGGAAAAGGACGCGGTGGACGCCGCCCAGTTGCGCCGCCACCAGACGCGGCAGGACATCGCCCGGCCGGGCTCCGGTCTCCTCCGCGAGGACGGCGGCCAAGGCGGTCTCACGCTCCTCGTGGAACTCCCGCAGCCGGGCCACGAGGGCGGGGCTGTCGGTGATCATGCGGGCGAACTCGGCGCCGGAGAAGCCGATCACGGGGTCGTGCCGGTCGACCGCGTCGAGGAGGCCCCGGCGCAGAGCGGTGAGCGCCGATTCGCCGGGGGCGCGCTCGGCGACCGTCCGGGCGGGCCCTGAGACGAAGGTCTCATGCAGGTCGAGCGCCAAATCCTCCTTGCGCGGGAAGTAGTTGGTGACCGTCATCTTGGCCACCTGCGCGGCCGCGGCGACGTCGGCGATCGTGACCCGGTCGAAGCCATGGCGCAGGAAGAGGCGCGTCGCCTGGTGCGAGATGTTCTCCCGAGTCTGCTGCTTCTTCATCTCCCGCAGTCCCATGCCGGGCATCCTTCCATAGTTCGACCTAAATTTATAGTTGACATAGATCTAGGTTCGTCCTAAGTTTATGTCACAAGGCTGCCGGGTACCGAGATCGCGTGACCCGTTCCCTCCCGGCCGGACGAGCAACCGGACGAGCAAAGGACACCGCCCTGAACGCCAGCCACGCGAAGAGCGCCCCCCGCGCCACCGTGAACCTCGTCGACCCGATGAAGGACTACCTCTCCCGCATCGGGCGCACCGCGCTGCTCACCGCCGAGCAGGAGGTCGACCTGGCCAAGCGCATCGAGGCCGGCCTGTTCGCCCGCGCGCGCCTCGACGCACTAGGCGACGAGCTCAGCCTCCAGGACCGCAGGGACCTGGAATGGATCGCCGCCGACGGAAGCCGCGCCAAGACGCACATGGTCGAGGCGAACCTCCGCCTCGTCGTGTCGCTCGCCAAGCGCTACATGGGCCACGGCCTGCCGCTCAACGACCTCGTCCAGGAGGGCAACCTCGGGCTCATCCGCGCCGTCGAGAAGTTCGAGTACCGCCGCGGCCTGAAGTTCTCCACCTACGCCGTCTGGTGGATCAAGCAGGCGATCAGCCGGGCGCTGGCCGACCAGAGCCGCACGATCCGCATCCCCGTGCACGTCGTCGAGGTGCTCAACCGGATGACGCGGGTCCGGCGGCGGATGCTGCAGGACCTCGGCCGCGAGCCGACGTCGCGGGAGCTCGCCGTCGAGCTCGACGTCACCGTGGAGAAGGTCGAGTGGCTGCGCCGGCAGGCCCGCGAGCCGCTGTCGCTGCACACCCCCCTCGGTGAGGACGGCGACGGCGAACTCGGCGACGTCATCGAGGACCCGGACGGCGGCGACCCCGCCGACGTCGTCGCGTCCTCGATGCTGCGCGGGCGCCTCGACGCGGTGCTGGAGACGCTCACCGAACGGGAGGCGGGCGTGATCTCGATGCGGTTCGGCCTGTCCGGCGGCGAACCCAAGACCCTCGAAGAGGTCGGCAAGGTCTACGGGGTGACGCGCGAGCGCATCCGGCAGATCGAGTCGAAGGGGATGCACAAGCTGCGTCACCCGTCCCGCCGGGAGACCCTCGCCGACCTGCTCGGCTGACCCGCGGGCCGCCCGCCCCGCCGCGAGAACGAGACGGAGCTCATCTCGCCGCGGGATGACAACGCGGATGATCTGCGAGCAGACTCTCTCCTGACGTGTCAGACGGCTGGAGAGCAGAGGGCGATGGCGAGGCGGTTCGGACGGCGGGTGCGGCTCACGGGCGCCGTCGCGGCGCGGGGCGCGGCCGCGGGCGCCGCGGTGGTTCTGACGATGACGCTGGCCCACGCGCCGGCCGTGCCCGGCGGGACGCCCCGCGCGTTCGCCGAGCCCCTCCCGGCCGGCGCCCGCGGCCCGTCCGCCGGGCCGTTCGATCCGGCGAAGCTGCGCGTCACCCTCGACGCCACGCACGCCGCCGGCATGTACGGGGTGTTCTCGGCGGCGCGGGACGGCCGCACCACCTGGGCCGGGGCGTCCGGGGTCGCGGACGTCCGGACGGAACGTCCCGTCACGCCGAACATGCGGCAGCGGGTCGGGAGCATCACCAAGACGTTCGTCGCCACGGCGGTCCTCCAGCAGGTCGAGGAGGGCCGCATCGCCCTCGACGCACCGGTGAGCCGCTATCTGCCCCGCCTCTTCCAGGGACGGAGCGGAGAGCAGATCACGGTGCGGATGCTGCTCAACCACACCAGCGGGATCGGCGACTACGTCGGCTCGGCGTTCCCGTCGCTGAACGAGCTGTCACCCGAGAGCCTGGACGAACATCGCTTCCGCGACGTCTCGCCTGAGCAGCTCATCGAATGGGGGCTGAACGCCCCGCGCACCGGTATGCCGGGCGAGCGCTGGTCGTACTCCAACACCAACTACATCATCGCCGGGCGGCTCCTGGAGAAGGTGACCGGAACCGAGGCGGAGAAGTACATCGCCCGCAACGTCATCGGCAAGGCGGGGCTGAAGCACACGTACTTCCCGTCCGGCTCATGGGTCCAGGGGCCGCACTCACGGATGTACGAATCGCTCTACCAGCACGTGGAACCGCCCCGCGACTACAGCACCTACGACATGAGCTGGGCGTGGACGGCGGGCGCCCTGGTCTCCACCACGGCCGACCTCAACCGCTTCTACCGCGGGCTCCTCACCGGCGAGCTCATCGGCCGGGACGCGCTGGCCCAGATGAAGCGGACCGTCCCGGTGAAGAACGCGGACGGCAACGTCCTGATGAACTACGGCCTCGGGCTCTACGCGCTGAAGATGCCGTGCGGGACGTTCTGGGGCCACGACGGCGCGGTCTTCGGGGCCGGAACCCAGTCGCTGACCTCCGACGGCGGCACGCGCCAGGTCTCCTTCGCCATCAACCTGATGAAGTACCAGCAGCTCGACGCGCAGGGCGTCCCCGTCCCGCACCCGATCGACAACGCGCTCGGCGCGCACGTCGTGGAGGCGCTGTGCGGCAGCCGGGCCGCGACGCAGTCCGGCGGGCCCGAACAGGCCGTCCGGCTGCTGCCGCTCCAGTCCCTCCGCACCGGCTTCTGAGCCGCCGCGAGCGCGTCAGACCAGGTCGGACGGGTCGGTGTTGGCACCGCACAGGACGACCACGACGCGCTCGCCGGGCGACGGGCGGTAGGCGCCGGAGCGGAGGGCGGCGACCGCGGCGGCGGTCCCGTGCTCGACGGCCAGGCGGTACTCGTCCCAGACGAACCGGCGGGCCTCGACGATCGCCTCCTCGGTGACCAGGACGGGGAGGACGCCGGTTCGGGACGCGACCGCGAACGCGATGTCGCCGAGCCGGCTGGCGCCGAGGGAGTCGGCGGCGACCCCGGAGACGTCCACGCCGACGGGCCGCCCCGCGTGGAGGGCGCGTTCGAGGGTCGGGATCAGCTCGGGTTCGACGCCGGCGACGCGGGCGCGGCCGTCGAGGGCGGCGGCGACACCCGCCATCAGCCCTCCGCCGCCGACCGCCAGCAGGACGGTGTCGACCTCGCCGCCGGTCTGCTCCAGGATCTCCAGGCCGAGCGTGCCCTGGCCCGCGCACACTTCGGGCAGGTCGTAGGCGTGGCAGTACAGCGCCCCGGTGTCGGCGGCGTATTTGGCGGCGGCGTCCTGCGCCTCCGCGTACCGGGTGCCGACCTGGGTCACGGTGGCGCCGAGCGCGTGGAGCCGGGCGACCTTCACCGCGGGCGCGGTCTCCGGGACGAACACCTCGGCGGGGACGCCCGCCTGCGACGCCGCGTACGCGAACGCGAGACCGGCGTTGCCTCCGGAGGCGGCGACGATCCCGGTGTCCGGCAGCCGTCCCGAGTCCCGCGCGGCCAGGACGTGGCTGAACGCGCCGCGCGCCTTGAACGACCCGGTGTGCTGCGTCATTTCGAGTTTCAGCCACATCCGCGCGGCGGGCGCGAGCGGGGCGGGGTCGACCGCGAGCAGCGGCGTGCGGCGGACATGGTCCGCGACGCGCTTCGCGGCGGCGCTGACGTCCGAATGAACGATCACTGGATTCCTCTCCGTCTCCGGCCCTATCAGTACCAAATCACGTATGGCACCTGTCCGAGGAGGGGCGGTCTACCGGGGAACGTCACCCAGGGAGGCGGCACGGTCCAGGAGGATCTTGCGTTCGGGCTCGTTGCGGGTGAGCTTCGCGGCGTTCTCGAACTGCGCGCGGGCCTCGTCCGTCCGCCCGAGCCGGGCGAGCAGGTCGCCGCGGACGCTCGGCAGCAGGTGGTAGCCGCGCAGGGACGGCTCGTCCACCAGCGCGTCGGCGAGTTCGAGGCCCCGCTCCGGGCCGTGCGCCATGCCGACGGCCACCGCGCGGTTCAGTTCCACGATGGGGGACGGGGCGACGCCCGCGAGGATCTCGTACAGGGACGCGATCTGCGCCCAGTCGGTGTCCTCGGCGGCGGGCGCCTGCGCGTGGCAGGCGGCGATCGCGGCCTGCAGGACGTACGGCCCGGGCGGCTCGCCGATCTTCTTCGCGCGGAGCAGGGCGGCGAAGCCGCGGTGGATGAGGAGGCGGTCCCAGAGGCCGCGGTCCTGGTCGAGGAGCGGGACGGGTTCGCCGGACGGGCCCGTGCGCGCCCGGATGCGGGACGCCTGGATCTCCATCAGCGCGGCCAGGCCGTGCACCTCGGGTTCGCCGGGCGCGAGGCCGGCGAGGGTCCGGCCGAGGCGCAGCGCCTCCTGGCACAGGTCCGTCCGCACCCAGTCCTCCCCGGCGGTCGCCGTGTACCCCTCGTTGAAGATCAGGTAGATGACCTCCAGGACGGACGACAGCCGGGCGGCGCGGTCCGGGCCCTCGGGCACCTCGAACGGCACGCCCGCGTCCGACAGCGTCCGCTTCGCCCGGACGATCCGCTGCGCGACCGTCGGCTCGGACGTCAGGAACGCCCGCGCGATCTCGTCGGTGGCCAGGCCGCCGAGCATGCGCAGCGTCAGCGCGACCCTGGCCTGGGTGGACAGGACGGGGTGGCAGGCGGTGAACACGAGGCGGAGGACGTCGTCCTCGATGTGCTCGTCGTCGGGGACGTCGATCTCCGGCGGGGCCTGCGTCTCCTGGTCGCGGCCGATCTCCTCAAGTTTGTGCTCGAGGCGCTGCCGCCGGCGGATCCGGTCGATGGCGCGGCGCTTGCCGACGGCCATGAGCCAGGCGCCCGGGTTGTCCGGGACGCCCGACTCGGGCCACTGTTCGAGCGCGGCGACCAGCGCGTCCTGCGCGAGTTCCTCGGCGAGCCCGATGTCGTGCACCATCCGGGCGAGTCCGGCGATGATGCGGGCGGCCTCCAACCGCCACACCGCGTCGATGGTCGCGTGCACGCCGGATCGCCGCACGCCGGATCCGTTCGAGGCCGTCACGCTGCCGATGAGAGCACCCGCACCGGCCGCCGCGCAAGCTCAGCTCACCGGCGGCTCACGCGCCGGGCATCGGGTCCTCGGGGCCGAAGACCTGCTTGATGACGCCCGCGCCGTCCCCGACGATCTGGTAGAAGCGCTTGGACAGCTCGATCGCCTCCTCCCGGGTGCGGGTCTCGACCAGCGCGAAGCCGACGACGGCCTCCTTCGCCTCGGCGAACGGGCCGTCGGTGACGGTGACCTTGCCGCCGGACGAGGTGATGCGGGCGCCGCCCGGCTCCAGCCCGCCGGTGGCCAGCAGCGCGCCGGACTTGGACATCTCCTCGATGAACCTGCCCATCTCGATCTGCATCGCCTCGTCCGGCGGGCCCTGGTCCGCGCCGGTGTCGGTCGTCATCATCAGGAAGCGCATCGGTGTCTCCTCTGTCTCGTCCGGGCCGGTCTCTCCGGCCCTTCACAGACGCGTCGAAGAAGGGGGGACCGGATCGACATTCCCTCCGGACTTCTTCGGAAAATTTTCCGGCCTCGTATCGTGCCAGGTCACCGGGGTGCCGACGGAACATGGTCGACACATCCGCCCAGATCACCGCGAACTGAACAATCCGCTTCGGTGGGCAAGTGGACGTCTTACGAGTAACTTCGTCCCGTAGAAAGGTTTTTGCGCGTCCGAGGAGGCGGTCCCCGTGGGAGATTCGGCACCGGGCGGCGGCGTGCCGTCCGAGCCCCAGATCGACAACGCGATTCCGCAGTCCGCGCGCATCTGGAACTACTGGCTGGGCGGCAAGGACAACTACCCCGTCGACCAGGCGGCCGGAGACCAGTTCGTCGGCGTCTACCCGCAGATCGTGGACATCGCCCGGCACTCCAGGGCCTTCCTGTCCCGGGCCGTACGGTACATGGCGGGGGAGGTCGGCATCCGCCAGTTCCTCGACATCGGCACCGGCCTGCCGACCGTCGACAACACCCACGAGGTGGCGCAGCGCGTCGCGCCCGACGCCCGCATCGTGTACGTCGACAACGACCCCCTCGTCCTCGCGCACGCCCGCGCGCTGCTGACCAGCCGCCCCGAGGGCGCCACCAGCTACATCGACGCCGACCTGCGCGACCCCGGGCGGATCATCGCCGAGGCCGGGCGGACGCTCGACCTCGACCGTCCCGTCGCGCTGATGCTCCTGAACATCCTCGGCCACATCCCGGACTACGACACGGCGCGCTCGATCGTCGCGCAGCTGGTCGGCGCGCTGCCCCCGGGGAGCCACCTGGCCGTCGCCGACAGCACCGACGTCTTCACCGGCGACACGTTCCACAGCGCGATCAAGATGTGGAACGAGGCGAGCGAGACCCCCTACCACCTGCGCACGCCCGAGCTGATCGCCGGGTACTTCGAGGGCCTGGAGATCCTGGAGCCGGGCGTCGTGCCGGTGTCGCGGTGGCGGGTGGAGCCGGGGCCGTTCGGCGAGCCGGACGAGGTCGACGAGTTCTGTGCCGTCGGGCGCAAGGCATGAGCGCGGGCGAACCCCCGGACGAACCGGCCCCGGTCGTCCCCGCGCAGCGGGACCGGACGTCGGGCCCGACCGTGCTGCGGATGCTCGTCGGCGCGCAGCTGCGCCGGTTCCGGGAGGCCGCCGGGATCTCCACCGAGGACGCCGGGTACGAGATCCGCGCCTCCCACTCCAAGATCAGCCGGATGGAGCTGGGCCGCGTCGGCTTCAAGGAACGCGACGTCGCCGACCTGCTGACCCATTACGGCGTGACCGCCCCGGACCTCCGCGAGCCGCTGCTGGAGCTGGCCGAGGCCGCGAACGTCCCCGGCTGGTGGCAGGAGTACGGCGACGTGGTGCCCTCCTGGTTCGAGCCCTATCTGGGGCTGGAGCAGGGCGCCGTCGTCGTCCGCGTGTACGAGGTCCAGGACGTCCCGGAGCTCCTGCAGACCGCCGGCTACGCCCGTGCGCTGCTCGCCGCCCGGTACCCGGAGGCGACGCAGGACGAGATCGAGCGGCGGGTCGAGCTGCGGATGCAGCGCCGCCGCGTGTTCGAGCGTCCCGACCCGCTGAAGCTCTGGGCGGTCCTCGACGAGGCGGCGCTGCGCCGCCTGGTCGGCGGCGCCGAGACGATGCGCGAGCAGATCCGGCACCTGATCGAGATGGCGGAGCGCCCGAACGTCTCCCTCCAGATCCTGCCGTTCGCCACCGGCGGCCACGCGGCCGAGGGCGGCCCGATGACGCTGCTGCGGTTCGCCGAGCCCGAACTGCCCGACGTGGTCTACCTGGAGCAGCTCACCAGCGCGATGTATCCGGACAGGCCGTCCGACCTCATCCGCTACCGGGACGTTCTGAACCGGCTCGGCGTCCAGGCGGAGCCGCCGGTCCGCACGCTCGCCCTCCTGCGGAGCATCTGCGACCAGCTCGGCCGGCTCGGTCAGCTCGACCGGCTCGGCTGAAGCACACGGGGAAGGGCCCCGGCGCCATGGCCAGGGCCCTGCCCGCTTCCGCCCTCTCCCGCCCGTCCGCCCCCCTTCGAGGTGCGATGGTCTACTTCGCGGTGGGACGGTAGGTCGCGATGATGACGCCGGTGCCGAGCGTCCTGGTGTCCGCCAGCTCGAACGACGCCGTGAAGTCCTTGGGCGCGAGCAGCTCGCTCAGGTCGGCCGGGCCGACGATCACCGGGTGGATCCACAGGCGCAGCTCGTCCAGCAGCCCGTTCTCGACGAGCGTCCGCGACACCGCGCCGAAGCCGTACTGCAGGATGTCCTGGCCGTCCTGCTCCTTCAGCCTGCCGATCTCGGCGACGGCGTCCGACCGCCGGATCGCCGTGGTGTCGCCCCAGCCGGGCTTCTGCAGGGAGTCGGAGATGACGTAGTGGGGCAGGCTGTTCATCCGGACGCCGAAGTCGCCGGTCGCCTCCTCCATGGCGGGCCACGCCTGCGAGAAGCCGTCGAACGTCGTACGGCCCATCAGCAGGGCGTCGCAGGAGAACAGCAGCTCGCGGGCGTAGGCGGCGGCCTCGTCCTGAAAGTAGGCCGAGGTCCAGTTCTGCGGGTTCTCGATGACGCCGTCGAGCGAGACGTACGTCGAGTTGATGATCTTGCGCATGGTTTTCCTCCGTCGGTTCGATCGTGCGCTTTCCGGCTTGCTGGAACCACTGTGCGGCAGAGCGTTTACGGCATTCTTACGGCTGCTTTCCGGGCGGCGCCGTCACTTGCCGCGGCTAGGGTCGGAGTGTGCGTTTCGGGGTGCTTGGGGCGCTCGCCGTGTGGACCGACGACGGCGGGCTGGTCGCGGTGCCCGGGCTGAAGGTCCGGGCGCTGCTGGCGGACCTGCTGGTGAGCGAGGGCCGCCCGGTGCCCGCCGACCGGCTGATCGACGACCTGTGGGGCGAGGATCTGCCCGGGAACCCGATGGGGGCGCTGTCGGCGAAGGTGTCGCAGCTGCGGCGCGTGCTGGAGGACGCGGAGCCGGGCGCGCGGGCGCTGGTGGAGTCGCGTCCGGCCGGATATCTGCTGGGCGCCGGCGGCGAGCGGGTGGACGCCCGGCGCTTCCGGCGGCTGGTGGACGACGCGCGCCAGGCCGCGGAGCCGAAGGAACGGGCGGCGCTGCTCGCCGAGGCGCTGGGCCTGTGGCGCGGGCCGGCGTTCGCCGACTTCGCGGACGAGCCGTTCGCGCGGCCGGCGATCGCGCGGCTGGAGGAGCTGCGGCTGACCGCGCTGGAGGAGCATGCCGAGGTGCGGCTCGACCTGGGAGAGCACGGGGTCCTGGCGGGGGAGCTCGGTGACGCGGTCGGCGCGCATCCCCTGCGTGAACGCCTGCGGGCCGCGCACATGCGGGCGCTCTACCGGGCGGGGCGGCAGAACGAGGCGCTGGAGAGCTACGAGCGCTACCGGGCGCTGCTGGCGGACGAGCTGGGCCTCGATCCCGGGTCCGGGCTCGCCGATCTCCAGCGGGCGATCCTGCGGCAGGACCCGGGCCTGGACGCGCCCGCCGCACCGCCGTCCCCGCCGCCGTCCGCGCGGCGGTCGAACCTGCCCGTCCCGCCGACGGAGCTGATCGGGCGCGGCGACGCCGTCAGGGAGGTCCGCGCGCGGATCGGCACCGACCGGCTCGTGACCCTCACCGGGCCCGGCGGGGTCGGCAAGACGCGGCTCGGGGTGGAGACGGCGGCGGGGCTGGTGGACCGGTTCGGCGACGGCGTGTGGATGGCGGAGCTGGCGGGGTTCGAGCGGGCCGGCGTCCCCGACCTGGCGGTGGTCGTGACGGGCATCCTCGACATCCGGGACGCGCCCGGCGCCCCGGAGGCGGCCCTCGACCGGCTCGCGGCGGCGCTGGGCGCCCGCCGGCTGCTGCTCGTGCTGGACAACTGCGAGCACGTGATCGAGCAGGCCGCGGAGCTGGTGGAGCGGCTGCTGCGCGGCGTGCCGGGGATCCGGGTGCTGGCCACGAGCCGGGAGCCGCTCGGGCTGCCCGGCGAGGTGGTGTGGGCCGTCCCCCCGCTGGACGTTCCGGGCCGCGACGACGATCCCGCGGGGGCGAGCGCGGTCCGGCTGTTCGCGGCGCGGGCGGAGGCGGCGTCGCGGGGTTTCCGCCTGGACGCGGAGACGGCGGGGCCGGTCGGGGAGGTGTGCCGCCGCCTGGACGGGATCCCGCTCGCCCTGGAACTGGCCGCGACCAAGGTGCGGACGCTCGGCGTGGAGGGGCTGGTCGACCGGCTCGACGACCGGTTCCGGCTGCTGTCGTCCGGGCACCGGGGCGCCCCGGCCCGGCAGCGGACGCTCACCGCGATGATCGACTGGAGCTGGGATCTGCTGACCGGGCCGGAGCGGGCCGTCCTGCGGCGCCTGTCGGTGCACGCCGACGGCTGCGCGGCGGAGTCGGCCGAGGCGGTGTGCGCGGGGGAGGACGTCCCCGAGGCGGAGGTTCTGGACCTGCTGGTCCGGCTGGTCGACCGCTCGCTGGTCGTCATGACGGAACGTCCGGGTGAGGGGCCCAGGTACCGGCTGCTGGAGTCGGTCGCCGCCTACGCCGCCGAACGGCTGGCCGAGGCGGGGGAGGTCCAGCGGACACGCGCCGGGCACAGCCGCCACTACGTCGAGTTGGCCGAACGCGCCGAACGTCACCTGTACGGGCCCGACCAGGCGCGCTGGCTGCGGAGGCTCGACACCGAATCGGCGAATCTCCGCGTCGCGCTCGACGCCGCCACGGGCGAGGACGCGTTGCGGCTGGCCAACGCGCTCGCCTGGTACTGGTTCCTGCGCGGCAGGCTGACCGAGGCGCTGCGCTCTCTGGACGCCGCGCTCGCCCATGACGGTTCACCCGCCGTGCGTGCCAGGACGCTGACGTGGCGCGCGGGCCTGTCCGTCCTGAAGGACGCCTCCGGTGACTGGAGGGAGTCGCGGGACGAGGCCCTCCGGCTCGTGGACGAGGCGGGGGACGAGCGCCTGCGGGCCTGGGCGCGGTGGTTCCTGATGTACGCCCAGGTCGAGCTGGACGACGTCGGGGCGGGCGCGGCATCGGTGGAGGAGGCGCTGGACGCGTTCCGCGCGTCCGGTGATCGCTGGGGCGAGGCGGCCGCGCTCATCCTGCGGGCGCAGCACGCCCACGCCCACGGCGACCCGGCCGCGCTGGAACGCGACGCCGAGCGGGCCGCCGCACTGTTCGCCGAGGTCGGGGACCGCTGGGGCCGGCTGCAGGCGGTGGAGTGGCTCGGCGCGCTGGCCGAACTGACCGGCGACTACGACCGCGCCGAACGGCTGCAGCACGACGGCCAGCGGATGGCCGAGGAACTGCACCTGTGGCCGGACGTCGCCGTCCGGATGGCCTGGCGCGGCTGGATCGCCTACCTGCGATGCGACCACGCGTCCGCCCGCCGCCTGTTCGGCCGCGCGCACCGGGTGGCCGTGGAGCAGGGTTTCGCGCAGGCCGTGATGTTCGCCGACATCGGCCTCGCCCTGGTGGCACAGCGCGAAGGCCGTCTCGACGACGCCGAGGACCGCCTGCACCGCCTGATGGCGACCGCCTCCCCGGAGGAGTTCCCGCCGCTCTACCTGACCCTCGTCCAGACCGGCCTCGGCCGCGTGGCCGAGGCGCGCGGGGACGCGGCGGGCGCGCTCACCTGCCACCGGGACGCGCTGGCCGTCGCGATCCGCCTGGAGGCGCCGCGCGACCTGGCGGGCTCCCTGGAAGGGCTGGCCGGTGCTCTGGGCCTGGCCGGCCGCACCGAGGACGCGGCGCACGCACTCGGCAAGGCGGCGGCCATCCGCGCGTCGGCGGGTCTGCCCGCGGGGCCGGCCGAACAGGAGGACATCGACCGCGCCACCGCGCGGATCGGGGACGCGGGCGACGCCTTCGAGGCCGGTGCCGCCCTCGATCCGGAGGAGATTCTGCGGCGCGCGGAGGCCGTCCCACCGAAAGGTGTCTCGGTGTGGCGGGTTTCAGCCGAGTAACTTGTCGCTGATTTCGAGATCATCGCGATTTGTCAAAGAATCATTACGACCCCTTGTCGCGTGACCGCACAGAGTTGATCATCACGCCATGGGGCGACGGGGGTTCATCATCGGGCGGATGGCCGGCGATCGGACGCTGGCGCTGGCCGCCTGCGCGACGGCGCTGTTCGCCACCACCGTCCTCGCGGCCCTGGTCGGCTACACCGGGCCGGTGACCCGCGAGGGGGTCCGGCGCACCCTCGCGGACGCGACGTTCGAGACGGCCGGGACGACGATCGGCACCCACGTCCGCCCCGGCGGGCTCGGCGACGTGCGGGATCAGGTCGGCCGCGCGCTCGGCCAGATCTACCGGGACGTGCCGCTGTCGGTCTCGATGAGCGTGCGCAGCGACTCGTACACGATGCCGGGGCAGGAGGACGGCGACCATCCCGAGCTGACCGCCTTCGCGACCTACACCGGGATCGAGAAGCACGCGCGCCTCACCGAGGGACGCTGGCCCGGGTCGGGAGCCGGGCCGGGTTCCGGTGAGGTGGAGGCGGCCCTGCCGCGCGCCGCGGCCGACGCCATGCGCGTCGGCGTGGACGACGCCTTCACGCTGAGGGGACGCGTCGACAAGGAGTCGGCCGTGAAGGTCCGGGTCGTCGGGCTGTTCGACGTCCCGGACCCCGCGCACTACTTCTGGCAGGGCGACCGGCTCGTCACGACCGGCGTCCAACGCCTCAACTACACGACGTACGGGCCGTTCGTGGTGCGTCCCGAGGTGTTCGCGGAGCGCTTCACCGGCACCGGCGCCGACGTCCGCTTCACCGTCCTGCCCGACCTGCGCGACGTGGGCGCCGGCGAGCTGGGCCCGCTCGCCGACCGGGTCGCCGCAGGCGAGGAGACCTTCCAGAACGCCGGGGACGGGACGCAGTTCGCCGTCGTGACGAAGCTGCCGGAGCTGGCCGGGCAACTGCGCGACGCCGTCCAGGTCGCGCGCTCCACCATGCTCATCCCGGTGATCCAGCTCGTCCTGCTGGCCGGGTGCGCGTGGCTGCTCGTCGCCCGGCTGCTGGCCGACCACCGGCGCGGCGAGGTCGCGCTGCTGCGGACCCGCGGCATGGGGATGCGGCAGCTCGCCGCCGCCGGCCTGGCCGAGGGGCTGCTGATCGTCCTGCCGGCCGCGCTGCTCGGCCCGCTGCTGGCCGGGCCCCTGCTGCGGCTCGCCGGGTTCGCCCCGGCGGTGCGCGCGTCGGGGCTGCGGCTGGACACCGGGCCGTCCGGGTCGCTGTGGATCGTCTCGGTGCTGACGGCACTGGCCTGCGCGGCCGTCCTGACGATCCCGACCCTGCGCGGCGCGAACCGCACGTTCGTGGAGGCGCAGGCCGGACTCGGCCGCCCCGCGCGGGGCGGGATGCGCGGATCGGGCATCGACCTGGCGCTGCTCCTCGTCGCGGGCCTCGCGATCTGGCAGCTCACCCGGTACGGGGTGGACGGCGCGGGCGGCGGTCCGGGCGGCGGTCCGGGCGGTGTGGACCCGTTCATCGTGTCCGGCCCGGCGCTGGCGCTGCTCGCCGGCGGGGTGCTGCTGCTCCGGGCGGTGCCGCTGGTGTCGCGCGCCGCCGAACGGGTCGCGACGCGGGGGCGGGGGCTGGTGCCCGTCCTCGGCACCCGCCAGGTCGGCCGCCGGCGCCTGCGCTACACCGGTCCGGTGCTGCTGCTGGTCATGGCGATGGCGGTCGGGATCCTCTCGGTGACGACGATGGCGACCTGGCGCCAGTCCCACATCGACCAGGCGGACTTCCAGAGCGGGTCCGACCTGCGGCTCGTCCCCTCGGCGCGCGACGGGGGCCCGGCGCCGCTCGGGCAGGGCGGGCGGTTCGCGGCGTTGCCCGGCGTCACGTCCGCGACACCGGTGCTGCGCGCGGACGCCGACCTCGGCACGCAGCCCGCGGTCGTGCTCGGCGCGGACGCGGAGGCGCTCGGCCCGCTGCTGCGCGTCCAGCCGGAACTGCGGCGGGCGCTGCGGCTGGACGAGCTGGCCCGGCTGCGTCCTCCCGCGCCGGTGCTGACCGTCCCGGGACGGCCGGAGCGGCTGCTGTTCGACCTGCGGCTCAGCCGCGCGGGACCGGCGCCGGGTGACCTGCGGCCACCGGACGGCCCGGCCTACAAGATCGCCGTGACGATCGTGGACGGGCAGGGGCTGGCCCGCAGGGTGACCCTTCCCGGGATCGCCCCCGACGGCGCCGAGCACACCGTCACGGTGGACGACCTCGCCGGGCCGGGCGGCGCGCTGTCCTACCCGCTGGCGGTACGGAGCGTCCACTACTCCTATGACGACAACCCCATCGCGGGGCCGCTCGAACTGGAGATCCTGCGGGTGCGGGGCGACGGCACCGGGGAGGCGACCCGCCCGGCCGGTTCCCGCTGGGACGCGTTCGCCTTCCCGCCGGACCCGACGGCGCGGACCGCACCGACCATGAAGGACGCCGAGGGCACGCTCGGGAGGCTTTCCATCCCCGAGCCCAAGCTGGAGGACATCGGTTGGGGCACGAGCAGCGCCCCGCTCGGGGAGGTCGACGCGGTGCTCGGGACGTCCACGCCGCCGTCCCACGGCGTCGGGAACGCCGAACTCCAGCCGGCCGTGCCGGGCGTCATCACCGACGAGACGGCACGCCTGGCCAAGACCGGCGTGGGCGGCACCGTCACGCTGAGCACCGTCGACGGCGACCAGCCCGTCAAGGTCGTGGGAGTGGCGCCCGCGCTGCCGAGCGTGCCTCCCGGGACGCCGGGCGTCCTGGTGGACCTGCCCACGCTCACCCAGAGCCGGATCGCCGTCGGCGCGGCGAACACCGGAAGCATCGCGCCCGGGGAATGGTGGGCCTCGGCGCGGGCCGGCCGCACCGCCCCCGCCGTCCGCGCCCTCAACGGCCACCCCGCCTGGGGTGAGGTCGCCGGGGACCGCGTCGCGCTGCGCTCGCGGCTGCGGGACGCGCCGCTCGGCGCCGCGCTCCAGGGGGCGCTGGTCCTGGGGTTCGGCGCGGCGCTCGCGTTCGCCGTCATCGCGTTCGTGGTGAACGCGGCGGTGACGGCCGGCGAGCGCTCCCGCGAGTTCGCGGTGCTGCGGGCGCTCGGCGTCCATCCCCGGCAGGTCGCCGGGATGCTCGCGATCGAGCAGGCGTACCTGGTCGTGCTGGGCCTGCTGGGCGGGACGGTCCTCGGGCTGGTCGTGGCGCGGCTGGTGGTCCCGCACGTGGTGCTGAGCGTGCAGGCCGCACAGCCGTACCCGCCCGCCGAACTCGTCGTCCGATGGCCCGTGGTGCTCGGCATGCTCGCCGGGGTCGCGGTGGTGCTCGGCCTTGTGCTGGCGCCGGTGATCCGGGTGCTGCGCCGCCGGGACCTCGGCGCGGGCCTGCGTGCGGGGGAGGACCGATGAGGGGCCCGGTGATTCGGCTGGCCCGCGCGCAGTGGGCGCCGCTCGTCGCGCTGGCCGTGCTGACGGCGGTGTCCGCGCTGCTCGCCGTCGTCCTGCCGGCCAGGATCGCCGCCGGGTACGACCGCGCCGCGGCCGCGGCGGTGGGCACCGGCGCGGACGTGCTCGTGGAGGGCACGTCGGGAGGCGACACGGCGGCGCGGCTGATCCCCAACATGGCGGCGATGACGGCCAACTCCCTCGCCTGGCAGGATCTGCTTCCGGCGTCCCTGCGCGGCGTCGCCGGCGAACCGGAGCCGTCCGTCACCTCCGGCCGCATGTCGATCGCGGGGGAGGCGCCGGCTCCGCGGCTGCTCTACCTGAGCTGGGCCGAGGGCGCCATCGAGCGCGTCCGCCTCGTCGCGGGCGGTCCGCCGGTCAACCGGCCGTCCGGCACAGAGGACGAGGACACCGAGATCCAGGTCGTCGTCGCCAGGAAGTACGCCGACGCGATGGGCTACAAGCCCGGCGACCGGCTCTCCCTCAGCGAGAGGGACGTGCCCCGGCCCGTGCGGGTCCGGATCTCCGGCCTGTACGAACCGGTCAACGCCGCCGACCCGTACTGGCAGGCGCGTCCCAGCATGGTGCGGGCCACGAAGGCGTCGGTCGGCGACGGAGTCCAGGCCGATCTGGGCACCGCCCTGATGGGCGTCGGCGGTTACACGATGCTCACCCGCGACCCGGACCGGCGGCTCACCTACAGCTGGCGCTTCCCGGTCCGCCGGGACGCCGTCGACTCCGCCGACGTCACCGCCATGGCGGCCGACCTGGACGCCTACCGGTCCGCGGTGCAGGGCCGCTCCGACCTGTTCTCCTGCCAGGTGGTGACCGTGCTGGACGGGCGGCTGCGGGGGTACTCGGACCGGCTCCACACCGCCCGGTCCGTCCTGGGGCTCGCCCTCGGCGGGCTCGCCGCCGTCGCCGCCGGGGTGCTGCTGCTGGCCGCAGGGCTGCTCGGCGAACGGCTCAGGCCCGTCCTCGGGACGATGCGGGCACGCGGCGCCGCGCTGCGGCAGCTCGCCGTCCACGCCTGCGGGCTGACCGCGCTCGCCGTCGTCCCGTCCGCCGGGCTCGGGTACGCGGCGGGACGGCTGCTGGACGCGGGACCGCCGCAGACCGCATCGGTGTACGCGATCGCCGTGCCGGTCGCCGCGGTCCTGGCCCTGTCCGCCGCGATGGTCGCGCGGGAACGCGGCGGCGGCCTGGAATCGACGGCAGACCGGCGGGACGACCGCGCCGCGGCACGGCCGTCCCGGCGGCGGCTCGTCCTCGACCTCCTCCTCGTGGCCCTCGCCGTGATCGGCGCCGTGCTGCTGCGCCGGCGCGGCGGGTCCGCCGGGACCGACCCGCTGATCGCCGCCGTGCCGGTGCTGCTCGGCGCGGCGCTCGGCGTGCTCGTCCTGCGCGCCTACCCGTATCTGCTGCGCGCCGCCGGGCCCTACCTGCGCCGGCGGCGCGGGGCCGTCGCGTTCCTCGGCCTCGCCCGCGCCGCCCGGCAGAACCTCGTCGGGACGCTGCCGCTGGTCGTCCTGCTGATCGCCACCGCCGTGGCGGGCTTCGCCGCGACCGTCGACACCGCGCTGCGGGACGGGCAGGAACGCGCGTCCTGGTCCGAGGTGGGCGCCGACGCCTTCATCGAAGCCGGGCCGCTGGACGACGCCGCGCTCGACCGCATCCGTGCGGTGCGCGGTGTGACCGGGGCGGTCCCGGCCCGGGTCGTCACGAACGTGACGTCCCAGGCGAACCCGGCGCCGATGACCGTGGTCGGCGTGGACCTGGACGCCTACCGCGACCTCGCTTCCGACGTGCCCGGCATTCCGGACTCGCCCGGAGTGTGGGTCTCCGCGTCCGCCTCCCGCTTCCTCGGCTCGGGGACCGTGACGCTGAGCCGCCCCGGCCTCGAACCGCTGCGCGTCACACCGTCCGGCCGGATCGAACGCTTCCCCGGGCTGGACGCCGGCTCAGCGTTCGTCATCGTCCCGGACAAGCTGCTCGCCGGGGCGGAGGGCTTCCCGTCCGAGGTCTTCGTCGCCGGGCACGACCTGGACGCCGAAGCCCTCCGCGCCGCCGCCCCCGGCCGCGACATCCGGATGCGGCAGGTCGTCCTGGACGGCATGACCGGCACGCCGCTGGTCTCCGTCGTCCACGACACGTTCCGGGACGGCGCGCTCATCGGCGGCGCCTACGGGCTCCTCGCCGTGCTGCTCGTCCTCGTCGTGGGGGCCCGCGCCCGGGGCCGCACCGTCGCCCGCCTCCGCGCCCTCGGCCTGAGCCGCCGGCAGAGCCGCGGCCTCGCGCTCGTCGAGATCGCGCCCGTCCTCCTCTGCGCGGTCGGGGCCGGATGGACGCTCGGCCTCCTGCTGCCCGAGATCACCGGCCCCGTCGTCGACCTGCGCCCCTACACCGGGGGCTTCGCCGCCACGGCGCACGTCCCCGGCGTCCCCGCGCTGCTCGGCCTCGCCGCGGCCCTGCTGCTCGCGGCCGCCGCCGCCGTCGCCGTCGACCGCGCCTTCGACACCCGCCCCGGCACCGCCCTGAGAACGGGGGAATGATGACCAACGCACCCGACCTCGCCGAACTGGAGCGCCGGGCCGCCGAACGCGGCCCCGTCTACGGCGAGGGCGCCCACATCGTCTGCGACAACCTCGTGCGCATCTACAAGACCGACGGCGTCGAGGTCGTCGCCTTGCAGGGCCTCGACCTGCTCGTCGACCCCGGCGAGCTGGTCGCGATCGTCGGCGCGTCCGGCTCGGGGAAGTCGACGCTGCTGAACATTCTGTCCGGCCTGGACGTGCCCACCGCCGGGGTCGCCCGCGTCGCCGGCTCCGACCTGCTCACCATGGCGTCCAAGGAACGGCTGGCGTTCCGGCGCGAGCAGGTCGGGTTCATCTGGCAGCAGACGTCCCGCAACCTGCTCCCGTACCTGACGGCGGCGCAGAACGTCGAGCTGCCGATGCGGTTCGCCGGGCGGTCCCGCCGCGCCCGCGCCACCCGCGCCGCCGAACTGCTCGGCATGCTCGGCGTCGGCGACTGCGCGGGCCGCCGCCCCCACGAGCTGTCCGGCGGCCAGCAGCAGCGCATCGCGATCGCCGTCGCCGTCGCCAACGAACCCCGCGTCGTCCTCGCCGACGAACCCACCGGCGAACTCGACACCGCCACGGCCGCCGAGGTCTTCGGCGCGCTCCGCCAGGTCAACGAGGAACTCGGCACCACCACCGTCGTCGTCACCCACGACGCGCAGATCTCCGAGCACGTCGACAGGACGGTCGGCATCCGCGACGGCCGCACCAGCAGCGAGGTCCGCCGCCGCTCCGAAGGCGACGGGACCCGGACCGCCGAGGAGTACGCCGTCCTCGACCGCGTCGGCCGCGTCCAGCTCCCCGCGGCGTTCACCGAGGCCCTCGACATGCGCGACCGCGTCCGCCTCAACCTGGAGGACGACCACGTCGGCGTCTGGCCGGACCGGGAGGAAACCGAATGACCGAGCCGATGGTCGCCGTCGAGGCGCTCACCCGCACCTACCGCACCGGCAGGATCGAGGTCCCGGCCCTGCGCGGCGCGAGCTTCGAGGCCGCGCCCGGCGAACTCGTCGCCATCAAGGGCCGCTCCGGCTCGGGCAAGACGACCCTCCTCAACCTGATCGGCGGCCTGGACACCCCCGACGGCGGCACCGTCCGCGTCAACGGCCGCGACGTCGGGACACTCCCCGAGAACGACCTCCTCGCCCTCCGCCGCGACGACATCGGCTTCGTCTTCCAGTCCCACGGTCTGATCCCCGTCCTGTCCGCCGCCGAGAACGTCGAGGTGCCGCTCCGCCTCGTCCGCACCGCCCCCGCCGAACGCGACGAGCGGGTCCGCATCCTGCTCTCCCTGGTCGGCCTCGCCGACCACGCGGCCCAGCGCCCCTACGAACTCTCCGGCGGCCAGCGCCAGCGCGTGGCGATCGCCCGCGCCCTCGCCAACCGCCCCCGCCTCCTCCTGGCCGACGAACCCACCGGCCAGCTCGACTCCGAGACCGCCGCCACGATCATGCCCCTCCTCCGCGCGGTCGTCTCCAGCGAAGGCGTCACCGTCCTGGTCGCCACCCACGACCAGGCCCTCCTCACCGAAGCCGACCGAATCCTCAACCTGGAAGACGGCATAATCACAGAAACCCCCGTCCCAACCCCAGGCTGACGCCGGTCACCCGTCACTCAACAGGAATGACGTACGCCAACTCATACCGGTCGACCGGCACCACGATTTCCGCGGTCTCGACCGGCCGGTCGGCCGTGGCGTAGGTCCGCGCGATCACCATCACCACCGACCCGAGCGCCTCGCCGAGCCGGTCCGCCTCGGCCGCCAGGACCGGGCGGGCGGTGACGACCTCCTGCGCGGTCTCGATGTGCCGGCCGATCTCCCGCATCCGCGCGACGACCCCCCGCGCCTGCGTGCGGGCCCTCCTCCGGGAACATCACCGGCGTGCCCTGCGTGATCTCCAGCGGCTCCCACGACGTGGACAGCATCACCGGCTCGTCGTCGGCGAGGAAGGTGTACCGGCTCTCCATCACGGGGTCGCCCGCCGCGATGCCGAGCCGCTCTGCGACCGGCGGGCTCGCCGCGGCGGTCTGTGACGAGACCCGCCAGTCGCCGGCCCGGCCCTGACTCGCCATCTCCGTGCGGAACGGGGAACTGGTGCGGCCGCTCGTGCCGTACCAGGAACGGGCAAGACGCTTCAGCGTGGGCTTGCGCCTGACGTAGGTGCCCGATCCCGAGCGGCCCTCCAGGAAGCCTTCGGAGATCAGGAGCCGCACGGCCTGGATCGCGACCTGGTCGGAGACGTCGTACTGCTCGCGGAGCCGAGCGCGCGAGGGGACCTTGTCGCCTGCTGCGAGCCGCCCGCCCATGATCTGGCGCCGTAGATCATCGGCGATGCGCTGATAGGCGGGCTGGGTCACGGCGTCTCCGGTGGCGAAGCGGGTGTCCTCGAGGATGCCCGCGAACGAAGAGATCGACCTCTTGGCAGTGCCAGACGTCCGGTGACTCGGCAGTTCCGTTTGGTCTACTCACGCTGGCCGGTCAAGGGTTCGTGCGAACATCCAACTCATCCAGCTTCACTCGGGTGAGGAACCGCTCGAAACTCACGGCAGAAAGCGTCAGATGACCAGCCTCAGGGGCCTTGCTGTCCCTGATACCGCACCCCTCGGCAAGGACCGCGACCTCCACACACTCCTCACCGGACGCGTTACTCCGGCTGGACTTGCGCCACTCGATCACTTCATGCCCTCCATGATCCGTTCGATGTGAGCACGCGAGGCGGACGCCGACAGCGCTTCGGAGCCGATGAGGTCGAAGCGCCGATGCAGATCGTCCAGCCTTGTCGGGTCCTGGGTCAGTCTGCCACCAGTGTTGGCATCCATATAGGCCGCGGAATCCTTTGTCCCAGTGAGGATTGCGAACGAGCCGTCCAGGCCGATGTGCGCGCCAACGCTGCGGGGCACGACGCGCAGGATGATGTTGCGCCGGTGGCTGAGGGTGATGAGGTGGGCGAGTTGTTCGCCCATGACTTCCGGTCCGCCGACAGGCTGGTCGAGTGCCGACTCGTTGATCAATGCCCGCAACTCGGGCGGCTTGTCCCGGCTCAGCACCTCTTGCCGGGCGATGCGTGCGCCGACCGTCGCTTCAACGTCCTCGATGATCTGGCCGTCTTCCAGGAGAGCACGGGCGTAGTTCGCCGTCTGGAGCAATCCGGGGATTATCGCGAGTGCCCAGTAGCAGATGCGGGACGCCCGCACCTCGATCGGCGTGTACTGGTTCCACCAGCCCGGGTCGTGCGCCCGCTCCGCAAGACGGCGAAGTCGGGTGAAATGCCCACATGTACGCCAAATCCCATCCAATGCTTCGGCGTGTTTCATGGGCAGGTTTTCCCGAGCTGATTCCCAGTTCGAAACCTGAGTCTTTGTAACCCCAAGGAGCTTGCCCACACCGGCCTGCGTCATATTCCGCTCAATCCGCCATACCCGCAGGTCAGAGGCCAGCCAATGCCAGTGATCGTTATCCGGATCGAGGTCGTTCCGCGCAGCCATTCATGATCCTTTAAGTACAGATTGATTGGTTGAACGAGTTAGACCATAGCGGCGGCCGTCACTCTATGACCGGAAAACACGTGGGGAGTGGGTGAGATGATCGCATTCAAGCCGGACGCCGAAAAGATCAAGGTGGCGCGGGATCACGTCGCGGAGATCACCGCCGAATGGCCTGTCGATGGCTACAACGTGCGCGTGGTCACCTCGGAGCTGGTCACCAACGCGATCCGGCACGCGGGCACGGACGAGATCCGGGTGGACGCTTACGCGGATGGCGACGTTTACGTGGTGGAGGTCTGGGACGGCGACGGGACCCCTCCGGTGCTGCGCCACCCCGGCCCCGACGCGTTGAGCGGTCGGGGGCTGATGATCATCGGGGAACTGGTCGACCGGTGGGGCACGCTGCGCGACGAGGCGGGCGGCAAGGTCGTCTTCGCCGAGTGGACCGCAAACCCGTCCGCCGAAGTCTCCTTCAACGAGACGGAACCCCCGATGAACAGCCGCAAGCGGACGGTTGCCAAGCCGCTGATCATTGATGGCTGGGACTTCGGTCCTGGGCAGCTCATGACGCCCGGGGACGTGGCCAACATGTTCCGCGTCAACCCCAAGACGGTGGTGCGCTGGGCCGACGACGGGATGCTGGCGTGCATTCGCACGCTCGGTGGCGTCCGCCGGTTCAGCCGTCAGCAGGTCGAACACCTGATGGACGGGGGTGACGCGCGGTGATCGGCGGGCGTGGGCAGGGGACGAGGCGGCTCGGGAAACAGAAAGGGCGTGTGAGGTGGCGCAGGGCGCGGTCCGGGGTGTGATTCGGGGGGTCGGCCGGTGGCGGCTGATCCTGGAGGCTCGGACACTCGGGTGCCATGACGCGGCGGTACGGCGACTGGAGGTTCTGCGGGTCGCGCTGTTGCCGCTGGGCTGGCGGTGCGTGGGGCTTTACGACAAGTGGGAGTTCCGCTTCCCGGTGCCACTGCTGTGGGTGTATGCCAGCGGGCACGCCGACGACGTTGGGGCCGTGGTGACGGTGCGGGCGCTGCCGGGCGAGGCGTGGGGCTACTTCGAGGCCGGTGACGGTCGGGGCGGGTTCATCTCGCCGTGCGGGGACGTGAAGGCGGCGGCCGAAGCCCTGGACCTGCTGTTGAAGCACCGCATGTTCCCGTTCCGAGAGCGCGCCTGATCGTGGCGGCGCGCAAGTGCAAGGGTTCTCGGTGAAGCAATGGAAGGGACATGACGATGGGGCGTGAAGCGGAGTCCAGCGGCCAGGCTGGAACGTCGGCCGTGACAGATGTCGTCCTGGCCGGGGCGGGTGCAGTGGAACCGGTTTTCTCCTGGTCGGGCGGGGGTGGGGCGTTGCGGTTGGGGACGCGTACGTCTCCGCTGGCGATGGTGCAGGCGCGCAGTGTGGCGGCGCGGCTGGAGGAGTTGGCCAGCGTCCGGGTCGAGGTGATCGGGATTCAGACGGCCGGAGATCGGCACCGGGGCCACCTGGGTGAGTTGGGCGGCAAGGGTGCGTTCATGCGGGAGATCGACCGGGCGTTGTTGACGGGGCGGGTGGATGTCGCGGTGCACTGCCTCAAGGACGTGCCCGGTGATGTGCCGCGCCCCGATGGGCTGGTGTTCGCCGCGTACGTGCAGCGTGATGACACGTCCGACGTGATGCTGTTCCCGATGGTGAGCAAGGTGCGGTGCTTGGCGGATCTGCCGCCAGGGGCGCGGGTGGGGACGTCGGCGGTGCGGCGGCGTGCGCAGCTCGGGCAGATCCGGCCGGACCTGCGGGTGGAGTACCTGCGCGGCAACGTCAACTCCCGGCTCGGGCGATTGGACTCGGGAGAGGAGTTCGACGCGATCGCCTTGGCGCGGGCGAGCCTGGTACGGCTGGGGATCGATCGGGCGGGCGATGCGCTCGACATCATCCCGGCGGTGGGTGCGGGGGTGCTGGCGGTGGACTGCCGGCGTGCCGATCCCGACATCGTGGAACTGGTGCGGCTGCTGGACGACGGGGACACGCGGCGGTGCGTGCGCGCGGAGCGCACGATGTTGCACGGGCTTCAAGGGCACTGCAACAGCCCGATCGCGGGGCATGCGCGGCTGGAACGGGACGGGCAGCTGACCCTGCGCGGGATGGTCTTCACCCGTGACGGGTCCAAGTTCGTGCACTCACACGAGTGGTCGGAACCGGACAAGGGCGAGGACCTGGGCGCATACGTGGCCGGTGACCTGCTGCGCAAGGGCGCCCGCGACCTGATCGGCGGAATCCCGCACTGAGGCGTGAGGGAAACAGGGACAGCGCGTACTCATCCGGTGCCGGTTGCGGGGTGGGGTGGTGGGGAATGCGTCTTCCATGGCGACTGTGGTGTTGGTGGGGACGCTCGATACCAAGGGGGCCGAGTATGTGTGGCTTCGTGATCGGGTGCGGGAATTGGGCTGCGATGTGGTCCTCGTCGACGTCGGGGTCGGAGCGTCCGATGTGGAGGCCGATGTAGGTGCCGAGCGGGTCGCGGAGGCCGGGGGCGCGTCGCTTGGGGCCTTGCGGGACGCGGGGGACCGGGGTGCGGCCGTCACGGCGATGGGGGAAGGTGCGGCGGCCGTGGTCGCCGGCCTGGAGCGGGTGGACGCCGTGCTCGCCGTCGGCGGGAGCGGCGGGTCGTCGATCGCGGCGCGGGCGGTCCGGGATCTGCCGATCGGGCTTCCGAAGCTGATCGTGTCCACGATGGCGTCCGGGGACGTGACGCCGTACGTGGGCGCGAAGGACGTGACGATGATGTACAGCGTCGTCGACATCGCGGGCGTGAACCGGGTGTCGCGGCTCATCCTCGGGAACGCGGCGGCCGCGGCGGCGGGGATGGCCAAGGCGTACGCCGAGACCAAGACGGCGCCTGCGGTCGATGAGCGGCCCCTCGTCGCGGCCTCGATGTTCGGGGTGACGACGCCGGCGGTGGACGCGGCGCGGGAGCGGCTGGACGAGCTGGGCTACGAGGTCCTCGTGTTCCACGCGACCGGGGCCGGGGGCCGGGCGCTTGAGGGGCTTGTGGAGAGCGGGCTGATCGCCGGGGTGCTCGACCTGACCACGACCGAGCTGGCGGACGACCTCGTCGGCGGTGTCCTGTCGGCCGGGCCCGAGCGGCTCACCGCGGCTGGAAAGCACGGGGTTCCGCAGGTCGTGGCCCCCGGGGCGCTTGACATGGTCAACTTCGGGCCGCGCGAGACCGTCCCCGAGCGGTTCGAGGGACGCAACCTCTACGTCCACAACCCGACCGTGACGCTGATGCGGACGACACGGGAGGAGATGGCGGAGCTGGGCCGGCGGGTGGCGGCGAAGGCGGCCGAGGCGACCGGGCCGACCGTCCTGTTCCTTCCGCTCGGGGGCGTGTCGGCGCTGGACGCGCCGGGGATGCCCTTCCACGACCCGGAGGCGGACGGGGCGTGCTTCGCGGCCATGGAGGGCGCGGTGGAGACGGAAAGGCTCGACGTGAACATCAACGACCCGTCGTTCGGCCGCGCGATGGCCGACCGGCTGCACCAGATGATCTCGGGGGGATCGAAGTGAACCGTCAGACCGTCCTCGAGCGGCTGCGGGCCGGCGTCGCGGAAGGAAAGCCCGTCATCGGCGCGGGTGCGGGTACCGGGCTGTCCGCCAAATGCGCGGAGGCCGGCGGTGTCGACCTGATCATCATCTACAACTCGGGCCGCTACCGGATGGCGGGACGCGGGTCGCTGGCCGGGCTGCTCCCGTACGGGGACGCGAACCAGATCGTGGTGGAGATGGCGTCCGAGGTGCTGCCCGTCGTGAAGGACACGGCGGTGCTGGCCGGGGTGTGCGGCACCGACCCGTTCCGGGTGATGCCGGTCTTCCTCGACCAGCTCAAGGCGATGGGGTTCGCGGGCGTGCAGAACTTCCCGACGGTCGGGCTCTACGACGGGGTGTTCCGGCAGAACATCGAAGAGACCGGCATGGGTTACGACCTCGAAGTCGAGATGGTGCGGCTCGCGCACGAGCGCGACATGGTCACCGCCCCCTACGTGTTCGACGAGGATCAGGCGCGGGCGATGGCGGAGGCGGGCGCCGACGTCCTCGTCCCGCATGTCGGGCTCACCACCAAGGGCAGCATCGGCGCGGGCACGTCGTTGACGCTGGACGAGGCGGTCGAGCGGGTCCAGGCCATGCGGGACGCCGCGTCCGCCGTCCGCCCGGACGTCCTCGTCCTCTGCCACGGCGGCCCCATCGCCGAACCGGACGACGCCGCCTACGTGCTCTCGCGGACCGAGGGCGTCGTGGGCTTCTTCGGGGCCTCCTCGGTCGAGCGGCTGCCGACCGAGAAGGCCATCACGCAGCAAGTGGCCGCCTTCAAGAACCTGGAGATCTGATGCTGGTGAATCCCGGAGACGTCACGACGATGACCTTCGACTGGGGGTCGATCAAGTGGTTCGTCACGCCGTCGTCGGTGCCCGGTGCGAGCAGCACGCTGGGCGAGGTGATCGTCAACCCCGGCAAGGGGCACGCGCGGCACAACCATCCGAACGCCGAGGAGGTCATCTACGTGATCTCCGGTGAGGCGACGCAGATGGTGGACGACGGCAGGCCGTTCGCGATCCGCGAGGGCGACGCCGTCCACATCCCCAAGGGCGTCTGGCATTCCACGCACAACACGACGTGGCGCCCGCTGCGGCTGATCGTCACGTACACGCCGGGCGGCGAGGAGAAGGCCCTGGAGGGCGCACCGGACTTCTGCCTGCACGAGGCCGGCGCGGTACCGGAGTGGCGCCAGGCTTAGCCGCGTGACCAGGCGTCCAGGCCCTCCTCGGTGAGCAGGACGTCGAACGCGGCGTCGGCGGCGCCGACGAGCGCGCCCTGCGGGCCGAGCGGGGACCGGAGGATGGGCGGCGGGCCGGCGCGGCGGTAGCGCATCAGCGCCGAGGCGTAGCCCCCGTCGAGGGACGCGGGCGCGGTCGCGGCCAGATCGAGGGCCAGGCCGGAGAGGGTGACGACGTCCGGATCGAGGGCGTTGACGAGGGCGCCCATGCCCCGTCCGAGCGCGTGGGCGGCACCCGCCACGGCGTCCCGTGCCCTCGGGTCGGACGCCGCGGACGCGATGATCTCCCCGGCCGCCGTGCGCGGGTCCGCGGGCGGGGGACGGTCGAGCGCGCGGGACATGGCGCGCCCGTCGACCTCCAGGTCCCAGCAGCCGCGGGCGCCGCAGGGGCACTCCAGCGCGGGGTCGCCGAACGGCATGTGGCCGAACTCGCCGCCCGCGCCGGTCGCGCCGTCCACCGGGCGGCCCTCCACGACGAGGACGCCGCCGACGCCGACCTCGACCGTCAGGTGCAGGACGACCCGGGCCGCGGCGCCCGCACCGCGCCGGGCGTCGGCGAGCCCGATGAGCGACGCGTTGTTGCCGACGAGGAGGGGGATTCCCGGCGGTTTGAGCGGCCCGAGCCCGACGTCGCGCCAGCCGAGGCCGGACGCCTGGACGATCGTCGTCCCGCTGACCGTGCCCGCGACGCAGACCGACACCGCGCGGACGCGCCGGCCGTGGCGGTCGTGCAGCGCGGCCACGTGCTCGGCGAGCGTCCCGACCAGTTCGGGGGAGCCGGAGTGGCGGCCGGTGTCCTCGGTGACGACGCGGCCGCCGAGTTCCACGCAGGCCACCCGCCACTCCTCGTGGCTGATGTCGACGACGCAGACCAGCGGGCCGCCGGGGTGCGCGGTGAGGGCGGGGGAGGGGCGGCCGCGTCCGCCGGTGCGCGGCGGCGCGGTCTCCTGGACCAGCCGGGACGCCTTGAGCCGGCTCGTGATCTCGGTGGCGGAGCCGCTGCTCAGCCCGAGCGCGCGGGCCACGTCCGCGCGGGTCGCGGACGGGTGCGCGTGGACGTGGCGGAGCACGGCCAGTGCGCCCTGGCTGCGCAGTGCCCGGGCCGAGTGCGCGCTCTTCGGCTGCATGGTGACATCTTCGCCGTTCGTGATTATCCTCGTTGCACGAGCATAATCCTTGGGGGAGTGTCATGACCGAGACGGCGGCCCTGCGCCGGACATCTGCGACCTTCGGCCTGTACGCGACGTTCGGCTGTCTCGGCTACCTGCTCACGGCGCTCGGCGCGATCCTCCCCGAACTGCGCGAGGAGCGCGGTCTCCCGCGCGCCGAGGTCGCCCTGTACCCGTCGGCGTTCGCGCTCGGCCTCGTCGTCATCGGGTTCACCGGGCACCGGCTCGCCGGGCGCCTCGGGCGGCTGGCGCTCCCCACGGCCCTGGCCGCGCTGGCCGGCGGCGCCGGGATCATGGCCGTCGCCGGCGGACGCCTGGGGACCGGGATCGGCGCCCTGGTCCTCGGCCTCGGCGGCGCGGGACTCGTCCAGCTCATCCCGGCCGGGCTGAGGGACCTGCACGGCGGGGACGGAGCGGTCCCGATCGGTGAGGCGAACGCGGTCGCGAGCACCGCGTCCGTGCTGTCCCCGATCCTGATCGGCGCCGCGCTCGCCCACGGGCTCGGATGGCGGTTCGCGTTCGCCGTCCCGCCGCTGGCGGTGGCCGCCGCCCTGCTGCTCACGCGGCGGGCCGTGGCACCGGCGGCCGCCGAGGCCACCGTGCCGGCGGCGGGCGAGCGGACCCCGCGCGCCTTCGTGAGCCGGTGGCTCGACCTCGTCCTCGCCGTCGGCGTCGAGTTCTGCATGGTGTTCTGGGCGGCGGACTTCCTCCGCTCCGCCAAGGACCTCGGCTCGGGCGCCGCGACGACGTACTCGGCGGCGTTCCTGCTGGGCATGGCGATCGGGCGGATCATGTCCGGGCCCGTCGTCCGGGCGGCGGGACGCCCCGACCGGCTCCTCGCCGCGGCCACTCTCGTCGGCGTCGCCGGATTCGCGATCATGTGGACGGCGCCCGCGCCCGTCACGGTCGCCGGGCTGCTGGTCGTCGGGCTCGGCGTCGCGCTGCTCTACCCGGTGATCCTCGCGCAGGCGCTCGCCGCGTGGCCGTCGCAGCCGGTCCGGGCCGCCGCCCGCTGCGCCCTCGCGTCCGGCGTCGCGATCGGCATCGCACCGCTCGCCCTCGGGACGCTCGCCGACCTGACCACCCTGCGCGCCGCGGTGTTCGTCGCCCCCGCCCTGCTGCTGACGCTCCTCGCCCGCTGCGGGTGGCGGCTGAGGACGACACCGGCGTCGTGACACTCGGCCATTTCCGAAAGGGCGTCGGGCCGCACGCCGGCCGGAAAGTCAGCTCACCTTGCCCCGGACGTAAACCCAGTCGCCGTCATGCCTGACGAACCGGCTGACCTCGTGCAATTCCCCGGGTACCGAACCCTCCACGTAGTAATGGGCGCGGAACTCGACCGTCCCCTTGTCGTCCCCGGGCCCGCCGCCTTCCTCCCGGACGATTTCCAGCCGCGTCCACCGCGTCATGGCGTCGAAGGCGACCTGTTCAGGCCGCGTCGCGGGATGCCAGCTCTTCAGCAGATACGCCTCGTCCCGCTCCGCGAACGCGCTGAACCGCGACCGCATCAACTCCGCGGCCGTTTCCGCCCTGGCCTCACCTCGATGCAACCGTCCGCAACAATCCTGATACCGGGAGCCGACACCGCAAGGACACTTCTTCGCCACACCCCTGATTCTGCCTTGCCGGACGGCGCCCGCGCGGGAACGATGAACGCCATGCCTGACAACGACCCCTCGCAGATCGACACGTCCCGACCGCATCCGGCCCGCATGTGGAACTACTGGATCGGCGGTAAGGACCATTACCCGATCGACCAGGAGGTCGGTGACCAGGTCGCCGCGGCGTTCCCCAGCGTCGGCGACATCGCCCGCCACTCGCGCGTCTGCCTCGGGCGCATGGTCCGCCACCTGGCCGCCGAAGAGGGAATCCGTCAGTTCATCGACATCGGTACGGGGCTGCCCACCCACGACAACACCCACGAGGTCGCGCAGCGCGTGGCCCCGTCCGCCCGGATCGTCTACGTCGACAACGACCCGCTCGTTCTCCTCCACGCCAGGGCGCTCCTCGCGAGCCACCCGGAGGGAAGGACGGACTACATCGAATGCGACGTCCGCGACCCGGGCCGGATCCTCGCGGAGGCCGCCCGCACCCTCGACTTCACCGAGCCGATCGGCCTCATCATGTTCGGAATCATGGGCAACGTCGTCGACGACGACGAGGCGTACACGATCGTCCGCCGTCTTCTGGACGCCCTGCCCCCGGGCAGCTTCATGGCCTTCAACGACGGCACCGGCGTCCTCGACAAGGAGGGCCGGGAAGAGGCGATCAGGGTCGCCTCGGAACAGGGCTCCACCCCCTACGTCGCCCGCACCCCCGAGCAGATCGCCGGTTTCTTCGCCGGCCTCGAACTCCTCGAACCCGGCGTCGTCTCCACGTCCAGGTGGCGTCCCGAAGCCGCCCCGTTCGGCCCGCCCCCGGAAGTCGACGCCACCTGCGGCCTGGCCCGCAAACCCTGATCGACATAGCCGGCCGCGAGCGGGGCCTTCAGGCGTGATTGGGCATTAATCGCCGGTCGCCGGCCCTGTTCATCGGAAACATTGACGAATTTATCCGGGCCGCCAGGTGGTTCGGTTTCCGGCCTGCGCTGGTCATATCACAGCCAATTCGGTGATCAACCCGGGGCCTTGTCCGGTTCCGGCCGCGGGGTTAGCGTGAGCATTAGTTGATAGGAAAGTTTCCTATCAGATGGAGTCCCCCCATGCCCCGCTCCCCTCCATCCCCCCGGTGTCCGCGGCACGTCGAGAACCTGACCACCCCGAACAAGAGGAATCCCCGCATGAAGAAGGCAAGAAGCAGGCTCGCCGCCGCCGTGGCGGGCCTGGGCATCGCCCCTCTCGTCGCCGTGATCATGCCGGCGTCCACCGCCTACGCCCATGGCTACGTCTCCGCGCCGATGAGCCGGCAGGCCCAGTGCGCGGCGCGCATCGTCCAGTGCGGCGCCATCCAGTGGGAGCCGCAGAGCGTCGAAGGGCCGAAGGGCCTGCGCAGCTGCAGCGGCGGGAACGCGCGCTTCCGCGAACTCGACGATGACGGCAAGGGCTGGCGGGCCACCTCCGTCGGCAACACGGTGACCTTCACCTGGACGTTCACCGCCCGGCACCGCACGCTCAACTACGAGTACTACGTCGGCGGCAGGCGCGTCGCGGTAGTCGACGGCCACGATCAGCAGCCGCCCTCCAGCGTGTCCCACACCGTCAACCTCGGCGGAGTGAGCGGCCGCCAGAAGGTGCTGGCGATCTGGAACATCGCCGACACGGCCAACGCGTTCTACGCCTGCATCGACCTGGAGGTCAGGTGATACGGCGGCGCGTCCTGACGCTGCTCGGCGCCGCCCTTCTCGCGATGACGACGCTGTTCGTCGTCCCGGCGGCGCCGGCCACCGCCGCGGCGGCCTGCAACGCCCCGAACTGGGTTGCCGGCCAGTGGTACCCGGTGGGCAGCATCGTCCGGTACACCGACGGCAACTACTACATCGCCGTGCATGAGAACCCGGGCTACGACCCGGTCATCAGCCACTGGTTCTGGGACCCGCACACCTGCGATGGGCCCGGCGACCCTGGAGACCCCGGCGGCTTCGTGGTGAGTCAGGCGCAGTTCCAGCAGATGTTCCCGAGCCGCAACTCCTTCTACACCTACAGCGGCCTGACCGCGGCCATGGACTCCTTCCCCGCGTTCGCCAACACGGGAAGCGACACCGTCAAGAAGCAGGAGGCGGCCGCGTTCCTGGCCAACGTCAACCACGAGACCGGTGGGCTCGTCCACATCGTCGAGCAGAACACCGGCAACTACCCGCACTACTGCGACTGGAGCCAGCCTTACGGCTGCCCGGCCGGGCAGGCGGCCTACTACGGGCGCGGCCCCATCCAGCTGAGCTGGAACTTCAACTACAAGGCGGCGGGCGACGCCCTGGGCATCGACCTGCTCAACAATCCGTGGCTGGTGGAGCAGAACGCGGCCGTGTCGTGGAAGAGCGCGCTCTGGTACTGGATGACCCAGAGCGGCCCGGGAACGATGACCGGCCACAGCGCCATGGTCAACGGCCACGGCTTCGGCGAGACGATCCGCAGCATCAACGGCGCTCTGGAATGCGACGGCCGGAACCCGGCCCAGGTGCAGAGCCGGGTGAACGCCTACCAGAGGTTCGCCCAGATTCTGGGCGTCCCCACCGGCGGCAACCTGACCTGCTGAACATCCCGCCACTCGACACATCCCGCCACTCGACCGCGAACGTCGACCCGCGCCCGGCCGCTCCACGGGCGCGGGTCGACCCGTTGTGCTCCCTGTCGGTCGTGGGCCGCAGCCCTGCGATCACCGGCGAGTTCGAGCCTCCGGTGTCACCCGCCGCTGCAGGACGGGTCGACGGCCTCGGCCGAGCCGGTGCCGATCAGGCCGAACGTGGCGGTCGCCCCGGCGGCCAGCGTCCCGTTCCACGACTCGTTCGCCGCGGTGACCGCCGCGCCGTCCTGCGTCACCCTGGCTCCCCAGGACTGCGCGACGGTCTGGCCGCCGCCGAACGTCCAGGAGACCTGCCATGCCGTGATCGCGGCCGTCCCGGTGTTCTCGACGGTGACCTCACCCTGGAACCCGCCCTGCCACGACCCGGTCGTCTCGTACGTGGCCGCGCAGGCGGTCTCCGAAGACGGCGGCGGGGTGGTCGGCGGCTCGGTCGTGGGCGGCTCCGTCGTGGTCGGCGGGTCCGTGGGCGTCGTCTCGGACGTGTCGCCGTAGATGACGCCGCGGCCGTTCGTGCCGAGGTAGACCCGGCCGTAGACGCGAGGGTCGCCCGTGAGTGCCTCGCCGGCGTTGCCGTACTGATGCCGGTCGTCGTTGATGCGCGTCCAACTCCCGCCCGCGTCGATCGACCGGAACAGCCCGGTCACGCCGTCGACCGTCCCCATCAGGTACAGCGCCGGGTAGCTCGCGCCAGGGGCCGCCTTGCCGAACCCGACGTTCACCGCCGAGGAGATGGTCGAGATCTTCGTGAAGCTCGCCCCCGAGTCGGTCGAGTGGAACAGTCCGGTGTCGCCCGCAAGCCAGATGTCGCCCTCCCCGCCCGGCAACGCCTTGAAATGGACGCCGCTCGACGGCAGCCCGGACGCCGCCGTCGCCGAGAACGACTGCCCGCCGTCGGTGCTGACGTAGAACCTGCCTCCCGACACCGCGTAGAACGTGCCGGCGTTCACCCGGTCCGACTCGACGATCGCGTTCGCCGGCACACCGGACGACCGGCTCCAGCCGTTGCCGAATCCGGCCGAGTGGACGACCGGCTGCCCGCCGTCGCCGGGCGCCCACACGAAACGGCCGCCGTCAGCGGCGGCCGCGACCGTCCCGCCGTTGTTGACGCCGCCGGGTTCGGTCCCCTGGAACCAGTTGGCGCCGCCGTCGGTCGAGAACGCCACATGGCTGTCGTTCGGCCGGTCGGAGTCGGTGAAGTTGCCCGCCCGCACCATCACGCTCGGATTGCCCTCCGCGTAGTCGAGGCTGGTCGTGCTCGTGAAGACCGGCTGCGTGAACATCGTCGACGGGACGGAGTCCAGGTCGGTGTGCCGGAACCCGCCGATGTCGCCGAGCCCGCTGACCAGCGGTGCGCCGGACGGCGGGCTGATCAGGTCGAGGACGGCGGTCTCCTCCAGGCCCCGCACCATCGGCCGGATCGTGATCTTGCCGCCGGTGTCCCACCGGGTGAGGTCGCCGGTCCCGTAGATCGTCGCGCCCGTCCCGTACATCAGCCGGTCGGAGTCGAAAGGATCGATCTCCACCGACTCGTTCATCCAGCCGAGCTTCGGGGTGACCTCCGGTGGCGAGGGGTTGGCCCCGAACGTCAGCCAGGGCACCGAGGAGATGTCCTGGGTGTAGCGGAGACTGCGGTTCGGATAGCTCGTCCAGTCCCAGATGCGGGTCCAGTTCGCACCGCCGTCGGTGCTCCGCCACATGATCATGTCGGGCCACCAGGAGACCTGCGTGGCGACCATCAGGGTTCCGGGATCCTGGCGGTCCACGGTCAGGCCGCTGTATCCGAAGTAGTCGTCGGAACTGCTCGACGGCACGGGGCTGATCTGCGTCCACACCCCCGACTGCGTGTCGAGTTTCCACACGTCGCCCTTGGCCCCGTTGTAGGGGCCCGCCGTGTCACTGGTCGCGATGTAGAGCATGTGGCTGGACGCGTCCAGCACGCCCTTGTGCGCGATGTAGCCGGTGGGCTGTCCGGGCACGCGCTCCCACGTCACGCCCGCGTCCGTGCTGCGGTAGACGGTGTTCTCCTTGTCCGCCACGCCCGCGTAGATCGTCCGGGTGGGAGCGCCCGCCGTCCCGGTGCTCTCGTCGAACGTCACCCATACGACGCCCGGACGGTGGCTGCCGTAGCCGGTGGTGTCACCCGGATCGTCCGAGTAGTCGCCGGGGTTGGGGAAGCTGCTCACCTCAGACCAGCTCACGCCCTGGTCGGTGCTCCGCCACAGCCCGTTGCCCTCGGGCGTGCCCAGGTAGAGCACCCTGTTGTCATGGGGATCGACCGCGAGCCGTTCGCCCATGCCCCGTCCCGGCATGTTGCCGCCCAGCTTGAACGGCAGTTCCGCGACCTGCCATGTCCGGCCCCGGTCGGCGGAACGCAGCACCGCGCCGTTGTTGGGATCCCAGTCGTTGGTGTACATCCCGACCGCCGCGTACACCCGGTCCGCGTCCACCGGGTCGGCGGCCAGGCTGATCACGCCGTTGTACCCCCATCGGTCCCAGCCGACCCAGTCGAGCAGCGGAATCCACCGCCCGGCCGCCTGGTCCCAGCGGTAGGCCCCGCCGATGTCGGTGCGGGCGTAGACGAGGTCCTTCTCCTTGCGGCTGAACACGATCCCGGGCACGAATCCGCCCCCGCCGATCGCCACGTTCTTCCACGTGTAGTCCCCGGCCGCCGACGTAGGACGGGGCGTGGCCGCCGCCACCCCCGCCACCAGGCCGGCGACCAGGGCCAGCGCCGCCAGCACACTCGCGACGGCCCCGGTGAATGATCTTCGCATGGGCTCGAACCTCCTCGTGGTCCCGGTGACCAGGAGGCTGATCGAAGCGCTTCGACACGTCAACGTCTTTCACGGGCCGGCGCCCTCACCGGCCCGAACGTCCCTCACCGCATGAAAACCGGCGTCAGGAGCGTTCGAGGGCCGCGCGGGCCCACCGCGCCGCCTGGCGGGCGAGCTCGTCCTGCCGATCGCGCCCGGTGCGGTACTTGATCTCGGCGAGCAGATTGCCGGCGCGGAAGAGGACCACGGAATCGCCGGCCGGGCCGGGTACGGCGAAGGCGGCCTCGCCGAGGCCGGGGAGCGGCGTGACCCGCTCGGTGGCCTCGGCCCGCTCCTCGGCGAGCAGGCGGCGGGCCGCGGCGGCGTTCGCCGTGGTGCGGAGCGTGAGCCTCAGCCGCTCGTCCCCGTCCGCGAGCGCGGCGGTCTGCCAGACGCAGTCCTTCCTCGGCCGCCCCGTGGACGAGTCGGGGCTCTCGTCGCCGAGATTGTGGAAGGTGCGCACCAGCCTGCCCGCCTGCTCGGCGCTGATGAGACCGCACGGGGAGGGTGCGGCCGCGAAAGGCGCCGGTTCGGCCGCCCGGGAGGACGGGCTCGCCCGGGACACCGGCGGCGCGTCCTCGGAACCGCGGGTGGCGACGACCACGACGGCCACGATGACGACCACCGTCGCCACGGCGCCGGCGAGGGCGGCGACGATCCAGGGCCGGCCCGTCCCCGGAGACCGGGCGGGAACGGTGGGACGTCCCGTATAGGCGGGACGCGGCGACGGAGGCAGGGCCGCCGGAGGAGGAACGGTGCGCTCGCCCGTCACCAGGGCACGCAGGTACGCCTCGGCCGCCTCCGCGCTGAGGCGGGCCGCCGGATCTTTGACCAGCAGCCGCCCCAGCAGCGGGCCGAGCGGCCCGGCGGCGCGGGGCGGCTCCGGCTCGTCGGCCAGGACGGCCCCAAGCGTGCCCATCAGCGTGCTGCGGGCGAAAGGCGGACGGCCCTCCGTCAGGGCGTAGAGCGTCGCGCCCAAGGACCAGAGATCGGAGGCGGCGCCGCCGAAATCGTGCCGCACGCGTTCGGGCGCCATATAGGCCGGCGACCCGATCAGCGAGCCCGGCCGCGTGAGCGTGGCCTCGCCCTCCAGCGCGGCGATGCCGAAATCGGTGAGGACCGCGGCCCCGTCCTCACGCAGGAAGATGTTGGCGGGCTTGACGTCCCTGTGCAGGACGCCTTGGGCGTGGGCGGCGCGGAGGGCCCCGAGAATCTCCAGGCCGATGCGCGCCACCCGATCGGGCGGCAGGGGACCGTCGTCGGCGAGCACCGCGTCCAGGGAACGGCCGGGAAGCAGGTCCATGACGATGCACGGCCCGCCCTCCTCGACGACGACATCGTGCACGGTGACGATCGACCTGTGCTGGAGCAGGGCGGCCGCCCTCGCCTCGCGCAGGGCACGCCGGGCCGCCTGGTCGCGCTGCTCGGGGCTCAGATGGCCGGGCAGCCGGAGCTCCTTGACCGCCACGTCCCGGCCGAGCAACTCGTCGCGGGCGCGCCACACCACGCCCATGCCGCCCTCACCGAGGCGCCGGACGAGCCTGTAGCGCCCGCCGAGCGTACGGGCCGGCGCGGTCATGACTTCGCCGCCGCCGCTCGCGCGATCCAGCGCGCCGCTTCGCGGGCCTCACCCGGGGACGCGGTGCCGCGCACGTACATGTGCTCGATTCTCAGCACCGTGTTCTTCACCCGCAGCACGACAGCGGATATGTCCATGGTCTTCGACAAACCCGTGGACGTGTAGGCGAAGGCTTCGTCGCCTATCCCGGCGATGGTGCGCGCCCGCGTCTCCCGCGCCTTCACATGGTCGACGTTGATCTCGGGCCATCCCCAGTAATGGATCCCGGGTGTGGCCGCGTTCTTGGTGCTCACATACTTGTTGTGCGCCTCGGCGGGCGATTGCGGGGGCGGCCGCCCGGCTGTGCGGCCGAGGTCGCTGATCATGAATCCGCGTTTGGAGGCGGCCCATCCGCAGGACTTCTCGTCCTCCTCCACCTGTGGCTTCCCTCGCGGGAGCAGCCGGCTCACCTGCTGCCGGGTGAGCAGACCGCACAGGTCGAGGCCCGACGTACGCGGCGACGGCGTCGCCGAAGGTGCCGCCGGAGGGCTGGACGACCCCGCCGGCGCCGAACCGGGAGTCGCCCGAGCCTCGCCGTCGGAGCCGTTGAGCGCCACGGCTCCGACGACCAGGCCGCCGACCGCGACCACGGCGACGCCCGCCGCGATCGGAACCGCCACCCGCCAAGGTCCTTTCCGCGGGGGAGCGGGCCAAGGGACCGGAGCCGGACCGGGCAGCCCCGACGGCCTCCCGGCGGACACATTCCGCAGAACCCGCCGCACGTCCTCGGCCTTCGGCCGCGCGGACGGGTCCTTCCGCAGCAAATACCACAGCAGCGGTGCCAGGGACCCCGCCTGCCGCGGCGGCGCCGGCTCCTCGGACAGGACGGCCCCCAGCACCGCCATCGGGCTGTCCCGTCTGAACGGCGGCCTTCCTTCGACCGCCGTATAGAGGGTGGCGGCGAGCGACCAGAGGTCGGACTCGGGGCCGCCCGGCTGCTCCCGCAGCCGCTCCGGGGCGATGTACCCGGGCGAACCCACGAACGTCCCAGTGCGGGTGAGGGCCGGGTCGGCGTCGATGCTCGCGATGCCGAAGTCGGTCAGGACGACCCGTCCGTCCTGGCCGAGCAGCACGTTGCTGGGCTTGACGTCACGGTGCACGATGCCCTTGGCGTGTGCGGCCTCAAGCGCGTCCAGCACCTCCAGGCCGATCTGGGCGGCCACCGCCGGCGGACGCGGGCCGTCCCGCCGGAGCACCTCCTCAAGGGAAGCGCCGCTCACCAGCTCCATGACGATCCACGGCCGCTCGTCCTCGATCACCACGTCGTGCACGGTGATGACGCCGGGATGGTCGATCAGCGCCGCCGCCCGCGCCTCCCGCTGCGCCCGGCCGGCCGCCACCCGGCGCTCCTCGGCGGTGAGAACGTCCGGGAAGACGATCTCCTTGACCGCCACGGTGCGGCGCAGCGTCTCGTCCACGGCGGACCAGACCGTGCCCATCCCGCCGCTGCCGAGCCGTTCCCCCAGGCGATACCGGCCGGCGAGCACATGATCTGACACTCGGTCCCCTTCCACCGACCGCGTGGCCGCTCCACCTCGGCGCCGGACACGAGCTGGTCCAGGCCGAGCGGACATGCTGAACGACGACACCCGCCACGTCCGCGACCTCGCCCAGACAATGGGCCACCCCGCCACGACGCAGACCGCGCTGCCCGCCCCCGTGACCGAGACGCCAACACGGTAGCGCCTAGAGATCACACCGGGCAGACGCACCCAATGCAGAACCACACCGACAGTGCGTGACACGCATCAGGCCGGACGCCCCCGGCGGAGGCCCGGCGACCGCGACCGTCCTCACTGGGCGTAGCGAACTCCCGGGCCAGCGCCACCGGGCCGGTCGATCGGCAGTCACCGCCCCCGCGAGGGACGGCCCATGGGCGGGAACTGAGGCAGGTCTCGAGCGTCCGCGCTCACCTCGAACGTGCACGCGGTCGCCGAGGCGAGGACGCAACACCGAAGACCTCGACACTCATGCCGCCGCAGCAACCGAACGTAGCCGGATCGTGCCTGCAAGGGTGCCGACACGGGAGGCCCGAGATGATCTCCCGGAACGACGGACGCCCCGACCGGCCGTCACACTTCGGCTGGCCAGCACACTTCATCGAGGGCGCCTCCGGCAGGATTCGAACCTGCGGCACCCGCTTTAGGAGAGCGGTGCTCTATCCCCTGAGCTACGGAGGCATGTCGTCGCTCGCGGCAAGAGCGTAGCGGACGGCACCTACAGGGTAGGGGAAGGGGCGCGTTGCGCGCTCCTTCTTATGTGGCGCCCCAGGACTCTAGGCCTGGTGGGGCCGCTGTGGGTACGCTTCGGTGCCGTGACGGGTCGGCATCGCGGGCAGCCGAGTGGCAGGGCTGCCGAAGACGAGGTGGACGAGCGTTCGTCCCGGGCCAAATGGATCGGCGTCGCCGCCGGTGTCTTCGTGGTGCCCGTCGTGCTGGCCACCGTGATCGTGTTCGGGGCGAGTGAGGAGTCGCCGGGGGAGTTGCCCGGGACGGTGGGGACCTCCGCGCAGAAGGTGGCGCCGGCCGTCCCCGCAGGTGAGCCGACGTACGGGGAGTACATACCGCCCGAGCAGGAGCCGCAGGCGGCGACCAAGGCGCCGAATCGGGCGCCCGCTCCCAGGACCACACCGCGGCGGACGAGACGCCCGCCGGCGCCGTCCCCGTCACCGTCGCAGACCACGACGAGGAGGCCGTGCCCACCAGGGTGGGAGGACGTCTGGTGGATGCGAAGGTGGTGCGAGCGGCAGGGTGATCGCGATGGTCACCGTGGCCGCTGAACCGATTACGCACAGGTCATCGTAGAACCTGTAGTACCGTTCTGCCGCTGTTCCGCATTTGGGCATCAGGAGGAAAACCACCGTGCCGTACCCCCGGTCGGCGGCGCTGACCGCGGTCTTCCTGGTGATGACGACGCTCTCACCGCTCGGCGCCGCCGGCGCGGCCGAGGGCGACACCCTGGAGTCGTTGCGCCGTGAGGCGTCGAAGGCTCGCACCGAGCTGGAGAAGGCCACCAAGCAGATGAAAGGCCGGCAGAAGGATCTGGCCGCCTCGCAGGTCAAGCTGCGAGGCACCCTGAAGGACCTCGCGGTGGCCGAGGCCGAGCTGAACAAGATCCGTGAGCCGCTGGCCAGGCTGGCGAACTCCTCGTACAAGCAGAGTGGCGCCGTCGGGTCCATGGCGATCTTCGGTGGGGGCGATCCGAGCCAGGCGCTTCGCTCGACGGCGGACGTGACGCTGCTCGCCAGGTCGCAGCAGGCGCTCGTGGACCGCGCCGACGACCTGCAGTCGCGGCGGAAGCGGCTCGCGTCGACCGCGCAGGAACTGCAGTCGCGCAACGCGGTCGAGCAGACCCGCCTCCAGCAGGAGGTGAACGGGCTGAAGACCAAGTCGGCGGAGCTCACCAAACAGCTCAACACGATGCTCGACAAGCTTGCGGTGAGCAGGCTGAAGCGGCTGCAACTCAAATGCGACGAAAGCCTCGCCGCCGACGCCAAGCAGTTCCCCAACGGGCTGATCCCGGCGAAGTACCTGTGCGACCTGCCGCAGAAGGGGCACAAGCTGCGGGCGGACGCGGCGCTGGGCTTCTACAAGCTGAACGCCTCGTACAAGCGCCGGTTCGGCCGCGACATGTGCGTCACGGACGCGTACCGGAGCCTCTCTGAGCAGCACTCGGTCTACGCGCGGAGGCCCGGCTTCGCGGCCGTCCCCGGGACCAGCAACCACGGGAAGGGCCAAGCGCTCGACCTCTGCGGCGGCGTGCAGAACTCAGGCTCCGTCCAGTTCAACTGGATGGAGAACAACGCCGGGAAGTTCGGATGGATCCACCCGGCATGGGCCTACAGCAACCCGTTCGAACCCTGGCACTGGGAATTCGGCACCGAAAACGAATAACCCACCCCCGACCCACCACGCAGCGCATCACCCTCAAACACCACCCAAGCCCAACACCGCCAAGTGCAACCACGCCCCTGGGACCGACACGGCCCGAGGACAACGCGGCGCGGGGCCAGGACCGTCCGGGACTAACCCGCCGGGGGGCCAGCACTGCCCGGGGCCAACACGGCCTGGGGTCGGCCCGAGGTCACGCGGCGCGGGGCAGCTCGGCCCAGAACCGGCTCGGCCCGAGGGCAACACCGCCCGAGGCCAGGACCGTCCGAGACCATCACCGCCGGGGGCGGCACGACCCGGGACCGGCACGGTCCGAGGGCAACGCGGCTCGGCCCGGGGGTCGGCACGGCTCGGGACCGGCACGAGGCCGCTGCGTACCGTCACGGCGACCTCGGCAGCCGGGCGCATGTCTGCGGGCGTTCGTCAGGCTCTCCCGGACGATGCGGTACGCGGTGCGGCCCGCGATGGCAGGTACGGCGGGGCGACGAACAGCGGCAGCGGGGCGAAGGCCGGCGCGCTCACCCAGGCCGTCGTGCGGACGGGACGGTGCGCCGCGACGATGAACAGGGCGATCAGCGTCGGACCGGTCATCAGGTGCGCGAACGTTCCGGTCACGAGCAGGGCCACGGCGAGCTGGACGGGCCACCGCCGCCGCCAGAACAGCGCCGTACAGGCGAGCGCGCCCGTGATCTGGTCGGCGATCACTCTCGGTTTCCTGTGCTTTGTGCTGCTCGCCCAGGGCGTCGGCGGTCTCGTGCGGGAACTCGCGCGGCGCCGGCCCCGGGTGGTGTTGCCCTCGATCCGAGCTGGCCCCAGACGATGCTGCGGCAACGTGGTGCGGGGCCAGCACTGCCTGGGGTCGGCTCGGGCGCGGGGTCGGAACGACCTGAGAGCAGTACCGCCGGAGAGCAGCACCGGTCGGGGTCAGTTCGGGCCCGCGGGGAGCACGGCCCCAGGTCAGCGCCGTTCGGGGGCGGCAGCAGGGCCTGCGGGCTACTTGGCGCGGGTGTGTCGAGGCTAGGCGGGGCCGCCCTGATAGGGGGCCTCGGTGGCGGGGACGACCTCGGCGGTGCAGTAGCGGCAGCGGCGGGCCTTCACCGGGATGTCGCTGAGGCACTGTGGGCACTCGTGCTCGGCGGCCTCCTTGCCCCGGTCCATTCGCTCGATCAGCTTGGTCGTCGGCAACACCACGAGGAAGTAGACGATCGCCGCCGTGATGACGAACGCGATCGCCGAGGTCACGAAGATGCCGTACGGGAACTTGGTTCCGTTGATCGTCACGGCCAGGGCCGTGTAGTCGGGCTCGCCGCCGATCAGCGCGATCAGCGGCGTGATGAAGGAACTCGCGAAGTCCTTCACCAGGCCCGCGAACGCTGCTCCGACGACGAACGCGACCGCGAGTTCGACGAGGTTTCCGCGCAGGAGGAACTTCTTGAAACCACTCATGCCGGCTCCGGGGGTTAGGGGGTGCGTCTCCCTGGTGAATCGAGAGCGCAGGAACGGCTACGGATGGTAATGAAACCTTGTGTGACATGCCAAGTTCAGGGTTGCGGGTGAGGGTCCGCTGCGAGTGAGAGTCGACTGCGGTGGGGGCGGGAGTCAGGGATGTCGTGGGGGCGGGGCGTACCTCGGATCAGCGCGCCGTGGTGGCTGCCGGTCCGTCGGGGGCGGCGGTCTGGGGCCGGCCCAGGGGACTGACCGTCCACGGTGAGCACGCGCCGGGGGGTGGCGGTCCGGGGGCGGGGCAGGGGGCTGACCGTCCGCGGTGAGCACGTGCCGGGCGACCGGTGCGTCCAACATCGTTGGGGAATCGCGCAGCTTCGGGACGTGAGGCCAAGCTTGCTCTTGATTACGGGGCAGGGGCGGTGATGGTGAGGGTCAGGGGGGCGGTGGCGGCCGCTAAGGCGAGGGCTTGGGCTCTGGTGGTCGCCAGGACGACCAGGGCGCCCTGTCGGCTGTCGGCCTCGTCGGGGGCGGGGACGGTGATGACGGGGATCGATGACACCACGACCCGGGCGTCGCCTCGGGGGTGGCTTGCGGTGGCGTCGGGCAAGGCGGGTGGCGCCGGGGTGGTCAGGACGTCGATGTGGTCGCCCGGGTGGAGGAGGCGGACGGCGTCGGCGTCGGCTATGCGGACCGGGGTCGCGACCGTGCCGGGGCCGTAGGCGCGGAGTAGGCCGTCGCCGACGACGCGGGCGTCGGTGAGGGGCTCGCCTTCGCGCATGGGGGCGGCGAGGGTCCGGCCGGTGCCGGAGCGGAGGGCGCCGGACGGGACGGCGGCGGGCGGCAGGTTCACATGGTGCAGGTCGGTTGGGGCGAGGGCGGTTCCGGCCGGGAGGTCGCGGGCGGCGGCCAGGACCCGGACGGACGGTGGCGGACCGGGGCGCAGGGCCATGAGGGCGAGGCCCGCGGCGGCCGCGGCGAACAGTGCCGCCAGCGGCCGTCGCAGGCGGGCTAAGCGGGCGTTCACGGAAGTTCCAGGGGGAGCTTCATGCCGTCCAGGACGTTCGGACAGGGGCAGGTGCGCTCGGCGGGCAGCGTCTTGACGACGTCGGCCACGAGGGTGCGGAGACGGTCGATGTTCTCGCCGAAGACGCGGAGGACCTCCTCCATGGTGACGCCCTCGCCCTCCTCGATGCCCGCATCGAGGTCGGTGACAAGGCACAGGGACGTGTAGCAGAGGGCGAGTTCGCGGGCGAGGACGGCCTCGGGGTGGCCGGTCATCCCGATGAGCGTCCAGCCCTGGGAGGCGAACCACTGGGATTCCGCCCGGGTCGAGAAGCGCGGCCCCTCGATGACGACGAGGGTGCCGCGGTCGACGGGGTCCCAGCCGGCCGTCCGCGCGGATTCCACGGCGGCGCGGCGGCCCGCCGGGCAGTACGGGTCGGAGAACGACACGTGCACGGCGGCGCCCGACTCGTAGTAGGTCTGCTCGCGTCCGGACGTGCGGTCGGCGAGCTGGTCGGGGACGGCGAGCGTGCCCGGGCCGTAGTCGGGGGTGAGGGAGCCGACCGCGCTCGGCGCCAGGACCTGCCGGACGCCGAGTGAGCGCAGCGCCCACATGTTGGCCCGGTAGGGGATCTTGTGCGGCGGGAACCGGTGGTCGCGGCCGTGGCGGGGGACGAACGCGACGCGGCGTCCCGCCAGCTCGCCGACGGCGATGGGGTCGCTCGGAGGCCCGTACGGGGTCTCGACTCGGACCTCCTCGACGTCGTGAAGGAACGAGTAGAACCCGGAGCCGCCGATGACCCCGATCTCGGCGGTGGGCGGCGCGGCGGAAGGCTGAGTGGACATGGCGCCGACATTAGCCATCCCGCGCCGGCGCCCGGGAGACCGTCCGCCGATTGTGGATAACTCCGCGGCACGAAGAAGGGGCCCGGCCGAAGCCGGACCCCTCCCCTTCCCCGTCCCGGCCGGAGCCGGGATCTGTGGCGGCGTCAGCCGACCCGTTCGAGGACCTTGGGCGGGTCGGCGGCCGGCTTGCGCTTGGCGAGGCGGCCCGGTGTCCAGATCCGCCGCCCGATGTCGTACGACAGGGCCGGGAGCAGCAGAGACCGGACGATGAAGGTGTCGAGCAGCACCCCGAACGCGACCGCGAAGCCCATCTCGACCATGAACACCAGCGGCAGCGTGACCATGGAGGCGAACGTGGCCGCCAGGACCAGACCGGCCGAGGTGATCACACCGCCGGTGACGGTGAGGCCGCGCTGGATGCCGCGGCGGGTCCCGAGAACCTGCGATTCCTCCCGGACGCGATGCATCAGGAAGATGTTGTAGTCGACCCCCAGCGCGACCAGGAAGATGAAGGCCAGCAGCGGGAAACCGGCGTCGGTTCCCTCGAAGCCGAACCCGTACTCGAAGATCACCGCACAGGCGCCGAGCGAGGCCAGGAACGACAGGACCACGGTGCCCATCATCAGCAGCGGCGCGACCAGGGCGCGCAGCAGCGCGACGAGGATCAGGAACACCACGCCCAGCACGATCGGGATGATCACCTTGTTGTCGCGGGCGGAGGCCCGCTGGATGTCCAGGGACGTCGCGGTCATGCCCCCGACCTTGGCGTCCGCGGACGGGACGTCGTGCACGGCGGCGCGCAGCCGGTCGATGGTCGCGCGGGCGGCCTCGCTGTCCGCCGCGTCCTTCAGCGTCGCCTCGTACTTGACCAGCCCGTTCGCCGTGGCGGGTGCGCTGACTTGGGCGACGCCCGACGTGCCGCGGACGGTATCGGCGATCTTGTCGGACGCCGACGCGGAGCCGATGACGACGGCCGGGGAACCGGAGCCGGCGGGGTAGTGCCGGGCGACGGCCTCGGTGCCCTTGACGGAGTCGGGGCGTCCGGTGAACATCCCCGCGTCCGAGAGGCCGTCCGCCTTGAGGGTGGTCAGGCCAAGGCTGAGGACGATCAGGCCGAGCATGGTGGCGGCCCAGAGCGCGCGCGGGCGCTTGCTGATGAGGCGGGCCACTCGGCTCCAGATGCCGTGTTCCGACTCGTACGCCTCCGGCTCCAGGTACTTGACGTCGTAGCGGGGGATCAGCGGCCAGAACAGCCACCGTCCGCAGATGACCAGGAGTGCGGGCAGGAGGGTCGTCATCGCGGCGAGCGCGGTCAGGACGCCCGCGGCGGCCACGGGTCCCATGCCGGCGGTGGAGTTCATCTCGGCGAGCAGCAGGCATAGCAGGCCGACCGCGACGGTGGCGGCGGACGCGATGATGGCCGGTCCGGCGCGGTGCAGCGCGTAGGCCATGGCCTCGTGCCGGTCCTCGTGGCGGTGCAGTTCCTCCCGATATCGGGCGACGAGCAGCAGTGCGTAGTCGGTGGCGACGCCGAAGACGAGGACGGTCAGGATTCCGGCGCTCTGGCCGTTGACGGTGAGGTCCCCGTACTTGGCCAGCAGGTACACCAGTGATTGGGCCAGCCCGAGGGCGAAGAGGGCGCTCAGTACCGGGACGAACCACAGCATCGGGCTGCGATAGATGATGAGCAAGAGGACGATGACGACGGAGCCCGCGGCCATGAGCAGGAACCCGTCGATGGTCTCGAAGACCTCGAACTGGTCGGCGCCGCTTCCGGCGGGACCGGTGACGTGCGAGGTCAGCCCAGGAGGTCCGCGCTCGGCGAGCTCACGCGCCTCGTCGACGGCACCGGTCAGGTCCTCGTCTGTGAGGGGCACAAGGGTCTGCAGCGCTTTTCCGTCCTCGGACGGGATCGGGCCCTGTACTTTCTGTGCGCCGGGCAGGTTCTGCAACGCGGAGACGTCCGAGGCGGCCTTCGCGCGGTCGTCGGCGGTGATCCCCTCGGCGCGCTCGTAGACGACGACCGCGAGCATCGTCTCGTCCTTGCGGAACTGTTCTTCAAGTTCGACGACCTGGGTCGATTCCGCTCCGGCGGGGAGCCAGGACGCCGCGTCGTTCTCCTCGACGTCGCCGAGCTTGCCGGCCAGGGGCCCGAGGGCGACGAGCAGGACGACCCACAGGGCCAGGACTGCCCATTTGGTGCGCCTGCCGGCGATCAGTCCGGCCAGGCGATGGGCCCACGTCCTGGGGGGAGCCGGGCTCTGTGTGCTCATGATTCCTCTCCTGTGCACTCTCCGACAATCGAGATATGTCGCGTCTTTCAGACTGTCTCGATGGGCGAGATGAATGTCAAGTACTATCGCGAGATTTCCATGCAGCCCCGCGCCTTCTCGGGACAGGGCTTCGTCGAGTCGGGAGAGCCGGCCTGCCGGTCGTCTCTCGCCCTCTAAATCGTCGCGGGACGGCATCGCCGGCGCCTCCGGCGAGAGATTGGACCTGGGCTACGTCATCTGAGGCAGGTACCGGCACCGCGGCTACCTCTTGAGATGTAGATGTCGCGGTGGCAGGGAGGAGTCTACCGGGGGATGTCTCCGGTTAACGCGGCGGGGTTCGCGGCGCTGATGCGCTTCACGTGGGCTCGCCGGCGGGATGTCCGGGACGGGCGAGTTCTGGGCACGACAAAAGCCGGGAGATCCGCCCGCCCACCAGGGGACGGCGGATCGCCCGGCTCACCGTGCGTGGCCCGGAGGGGCTCCGAGAAGGGGTCAGGCGACCTTTTCGGAGGAGGAAGAGGAGGACGACGACGTACTGGAGGACGAGGAGGAGTCGCTACCAGAGGACGAGGAGGCGGAAGGCGAGGACGACTTGTCAGACTTATCCGACTTGGACGAGTCGGACGGCGAGTCGCCGTTCGAGGCGGCGCCGTTGGACGAGGCGCCCGCGGCCGAGGTCTTGCCGGAGCCGCGGCTGTCGGTGCGGTAGAAGCCCGACCCCTTGAAGATGATCCCCGCCGCCGAGAAGACCTTGCGGAGCCTGCCCTCGCAGGCCGGGCATTCGGTCAGCGCGTCGTCGCTGAACTTCTGCACGACCTCCAGAGGCTCGGCGCACTCGGTGCAAACGTACTGATACGTCGGCACGGTTCCTCCTCGCTGACTCAGTCCGGCTCAACCCGGACTGGCACTCACTTTGAACGACTGCTAATGGTACCCGTGGCTGAAACAGGATTCGCCCCCGACCTGTTCCCTGACCGGTCATAGTCCGGCAGGCCGGGGAACAGCCCGGTCACAGGCCGGCGAACAACCTGGTCACAAGACCACCGGCCACAAGACCACCGGTCACGGGACGGCAAGACGACCGGTCCCGGTACGGCACCCTGTCACGGGACGGCAAGTCAGATTCCCTTCTCGCCGAACCAGCCGGCCAGCCTGCCCTTCCGGCTGACCGCGCGCAGACGGCGTTCCGTGGCCTCGCGCACTGCGTCGGTGGTCACGACCAAGAGGGTGTCACCGGCTTGCAGAGGCGTGGTGGGTTCCGGGACGAAGCTGGACCCGTTCCGCACGATGAGCGTGACGGACGCGCCGGGCGGCAGCCGCAGCTCGAAGATCTCCACGCCGTTCAGCATGGAGTCGGCCGGAATCCGGACCTCCAGCAGGTCGGCGTGCAGTTCCTCCAGCGGCGCCGCTTCCACGTCCAGCTCCCGGGTCTGCTCGTCGCTCTCCAGCCGGCACCAGCGCGCCGCCAGGGGCAGTGTGGGGCCCTGGAGCAGCGTGAAGATCACGACGATGGTGAAGACGATCGAGAACATCCGTGCGGAGCCCTCGACCCCCGCCACCATCGGGATGGTGGCGAGGATGATCGGCACGGCGCCGCGCAGCCCGGCCCAGGACGCGAACATCTTCTCGCCCCACGACAGCTTGAACCCGAGCGTGGACAGCACGATCGACACGGGACGCGCGACGAGCAGCAGCACGAACCCGATCACCAGCGCGGGCACGATCTGGCCGGGCAGCTCGCCGGGGGAGGCCAGCAGGCCCAGCATCACGAAGACCCCGATCTGGGCCAGCCAGCCGACGCCTTCGGCGAAGCCGCGGGTCGCGGGCCGGTGCGGGAGCCGGGCGTTGCCGAGGACGAGGGCGGCGACGTACACGGCGAGGAACCCGCTGGCGTGCAGCAGCGACGCGGCGCCGTAGGCGGCGACGGCCAGCGACAGCACCGCGATCGGATAGAGGCCGGAGGCGGGCAGCGCGAGGCGGCGCAGGCCCTGCGCGCCGAGCCAGCCGATGGCGACGCCGACGACGCCGCCCGCGACCAGCTCGTACACCATCAGGCCGAACAGCTCGGCGAGGTTGGGCGCGCCGGTGTGGGTGCTGAGCGCGATCACGATGATCACGACGGGCGCGTCGTTGAAGCCCGACTCGGCCTCCAGCAGCCCGGACAGCCGGGACGGCAGCGGCAGCCGCCGCAGCACCGAGAACACGGCGGCCGCGTCGGTCGGGGCGAGCACGGCGCCGAGCAGGAACGCCGGCTGCCAGGGCATGTCGATCAGCCACATGGCGGACAGCGCCACCACGACGATGCTGATCAGCGTGCCGATCGTGGAAACGCTGATCGCGGCGGGCACCGAGGGCCGCACGTGCCGCCAGCTGGTGCTGAGACCGCCCTCGGCGAGGATCAGGACGAGGGCGGCGAAGCCGAGCGTATTGGCGAGCTCGACGTCGTCGAAGTTGATGTGGAGGGGGCCGGACTCGCCGATGAGAAGGCCGAGGCCCATGTACGCCAGGAGGGTCGGCAGGCCCGCCTGGTGCGACAGCCTGACCGCGATGATGGCGCTGAGTACGAGCGTGGCCCCGAGGAGTAGCCAGATGTCGAGATGCACATCCCACCCTTCGGGGTCGTCAAAGTTGATCGTTTAGGAATCCTACAGATTCACGGGCCGATCGCACATTTGCGGTTGAGGGACGGCATGCCGGGGATCCCCGTTATCGCCGTCTGACGTGCGGGTTCACACCGTTGACCACATTCTGCACCTCGCGTCCCTCCACGGCCGCGGTGACGTTGTCGCGTACGACCGACACGAGGTTCAACTGTGACTGAACGGACGTTCCGGCCGCGTGCGGGGACAGCAGCACGTCCTCGTTGGTGCGGAGCGGATGGTCGTCCGGAAGGGGTTCCTCGTCGAACACGTCCAGGGCCGCGCCCGCCAGCCGTCCCGACTCCAGAGCGGCGACTATGGCGTCGTCAGGCACGATGCCCCCGCGCGCCACGTTCACCAGCAGCGCGTCGTCCGGCAGTAGGGCGAGACGTTCGGGACCGATCATCCCGCGGGTCTCGTCTGTCAGCGGCAGAGCGAGGACGACGATGTCGGACGTGGCCAGCAGGTCGTCCAGTTCCCGGTATCTGGCCGCGGCCTCGGGACGCGGACGCCTCGTCCAGTAGGAGACGGCGCAGCCGAGCGCCGCGAACAGCCGTGCCGCCTCGGCGCCGATCGCGCCGAAGCCGACGATGCCGACGCGCTGCGTGTGGATCTCGCGCGGACGCCGGGCGACCACCTCCATCTGCGGCCACTTGCCGGCGCGGACGCCCCTGTCCGCCCAGGCGAGGTGGCGGCACAGCGCGAACGACGCGCCCACCGCCCACTCGGCGACCCCGCGCGCGTTGAAGCCCGCCGCGTTCGCCGCGGGCACGCCCGCGGCCGCCAGCGCGGCGATGTCGATGCTGTCCGTTCCGACCGCGGGCATCTGGACGAACGCCAGGCGCGGCGCGGCCCGTACGGCCTCGGCGTCCAGGGCCAGCCGTGCACTGAAGTCGGCGATCACGATGTCGGCGCCGGAAAGTGCGGACAGCAATGCCGCGCGCTCCCTGGCCTGCGGGAACGTCACCTCCGCGGCGTCCCCGAGCGGCTCGAACAGCCGCCGGACGACGTTCTGGTCGATCGGGGGCAGGGACAGGATCCGCCACGGCGCCGTCATCTGGAACCTCCCGTTTCGCCTCCGCACGACCGCTCCCGCGATCTTGCCTTTCTCACTCTAATGAGCCCCGCCGACGACCCGCCCGGCCCGGGTCGCCGCCTCAGGGCGCCGGCCCGCTCGTCAGCCGAGCCGGACGAGGCCCTGGGACGGGGTCACGGCCGCGCGGACGCGCTGGTCGTGCGGTTCGGCCGGCACCGTCTGCAGGAGTTCCTGGTCGTACAGCAGCGCCACGGTCAGGATCGCCGGGCCGACCCGTGCGAGCGCCCGGTCGTAGGAGCCGCCGCCGCGGCCGAGGCGCATGCCGGTGCGGTCGGCGGCCAGCGCCGGGGCGAGAACGACGTCCGCGCTGGCCACCGCGCCCGGCCCACGGGGCGGCTCGGACGGTTCCAGGCGTCCGCGCGGCCCCGGGACGAGCGAGTCGGGGCCCTCATAAGACGCCCAGTCGAGATCGCCGTCCGGGAGCAGGCGGGGGAGCAGCACGTACGTGCCGCGCTTCCACAGCGCGAACAGCAGCCCGCGGGTGTCCGGTTCGGTGCCGATCGAGACGTACGCCGCGACGGTCCCCGCCATCTCGACCTCGGGGACCGGCAGCAGCGCGTCCCGGATCGACCTCCCGGCCGCGGTACGGGCTTCGGGCGGCATCGCCGCACGTCTGCCGATCAGTTCGGCTCGTAGGTCGGTCTTCGAAACGATGTCCTGCACGCTGCCGTCCTCGTGGGTGGCTAGGGTCAATACATGGCCGACAATGCACCTGTGCTCAAGGCGGTCGTCCCGGCGGCCGGCCTCGGTACCCGATTCTTGCCCGCCACCAAGGCGACTCCCAAGGAAATGCTGCCCATCGTCGACAAACCGGCGATCCAGTACGTCGTCGAGGAGGCGGTGGACGCGGGTCTCAGCGACGTCCTGATGGTGACCGGCCGCAGCAAGCGGTCCATCGAGGACCACTTCGACCGAGCGTACGAGCTGGAGGAGGCACTGCGCGCCAAGGGCGACGACGAGCGCCTCAACGCCGTCCACGCGTCCAGTGACCTGGCCGTCATGCATTATGTGCGGCAGGGCGAGCCGCGCGGGCTCGGGCACGCGGTGCACTGCGCCCGCCAGCACGTCGGGAACGAGCCGTTCGCGGTGCTGCTCGGCGACGACATGATCGACGCGCGCGACAACCTGCTGCGGCGCATGATCGAGGTGCGGGGGCAGTACGGCGGCAGCGTGGTCGCGCTGATGGAGGTCGAGCCCGACCAGGTCTCGGCGTACGGGTGCGCGGCCATCGAGGCGACCGGCGAGGACGACGTCGTCCGGATCTCCGACCTCGTCGAGAAGCCCTCCGCCGAGGAGGCGCCGAGCAACTGGATCATCATCGGCCGGTACGTCTGCGACCCCGCGGTGTTCGACGTCCTGGAGAAGACCCCGCCGGGACGCGGCGGCGAGATCCAGCTGACCGACGCGCTGCGCACCCTCGCCGACACGCCCGCCGACCAGGGCGGCGGCGTCTACGGCGTCAAGTTCCGGGGACGCCGGTACGACACGGGCAACAAGCTCGAATACCTCCGGACCGTCGTCCAGTTCGCCTCGGAACGTCCCGACCTGGCACCGGAGTTCATCCCGTGGCTGCGCGAGTTCGTGCGCGAGCACGACGCGTCCGGCGGCACGGGCGGCTCCGGGGACTCGTGACGACCCGTCAGACTGGGGCCGTGGGCATGAGAACGGTCGATGAGCATCTGACGGACATCCTCGGCGGCGTCGCGGTGCTGCCGCCGCTCGACCTGGCGCTGTTGGAGGCGCAGGGGACGGTGCTCGCGGAGTCGGTGTCCGCGCCCGTCCCGCTGCCGCCGTTCGACAACTCCGCGATGGACGGCTACGCCGTCGTCGCGGCCGACATCGCGGCGGCGACCGAGACCGACCCGGTCACGCTGCCCGTCGTCGGGGACATCGTCGCGGGCGACTCCGGCGTGTCGGCGATCAGGCCCGGCCTGACCGCCCGGATCATGACGGGCGCGCCGCTGCCGGCCGGCGCCGACGCGGTGATCCCCGTCGAGTGGACGGACGGCGGCAACGCGACCGTCCGGGTCTCGCGCGCCGCGCCGGCGGGCAACTACATCCGCCGCGCGGGCGAGGACGTCGTCGCCGGGCAGGTCGTCGTGGACGCCGGCACCCGGCTCGGCGCCCCGCAGATCGGCATGATCGCCGCGGTGGGACGGTCCCGGGTGACGGTGCGGCCGAGGCCCCGCGTCGTGGTCGTCGCCACCGGGGACGAACTCCGCGAACCGGGCTCACCGCTCGGGCACGGCCAGATCTGGGAGTCCAACAGCTACATGCTCACCGCCGCCGTCGTGGAGGCGGGCGGAATGGGCTTCCGGCAGGCCACCGTCGTGGACGAGCCCGCCAAGGTGCTGGAGATGTTCGAAGACCAGCTCGTCCGTGCCGATGCCATCGTCACCACCGGCGGCGTCTCCATGGGCACCAAGGACGTCGTCAAGGAAGTACTTTCCGGCACGGGCACGGTGGGCTTTCACAAGGTGCGCATGCGTCCCGGTAAGCCTCAAGGGTTCGGCCTCCTTGAGGACACGCCGGTCTTCACCCTCCCTGGCAACCCGGTAAGCGCGTACGTGTCGTTCCAGGTTTTCGTACGCCCCGCCCTGCGCGCCATGCAAGGACTGGAACCCGACCCCCTGCCCACGGTGAGCGCCGTCCTCGCCGAGGACGTCAAGTCACCCGCCGGGCTCCGCCATTTCCTGCGCGGCAGGCTGTCGTTCCACCGCGGCTCCTACTCCGTCACGGCGGCCGAGGTGCAGGGCTCGCACCAGCTCGGCTCGCTTGCGTCCGCCAACGCGCTCATCGTTCTGCCGGAGGATGTCGAAGCGCTCCCCGCCGGTTCCCACGTCGACGTCATGAGGTTGCCGTCTTGAGTGCCACGGGTCCCGAATTCACCCACCTGGACGACGCGGGCGCGGCCCGCATGGTCGACGTGTCGTCCAAGGACGTCTCCGCCCGGACAGCGACCGCCACGGGCTTCGTCCACCTCTCAGCCGAGTGCGTCGCCCTCCTCCGCGCGGGTGACATCCCCAAGGGCGACGCCCTGTCCGTCGCCCGCATCGCGGGGATCATGGGGGCCAAGCGCGTCCCTGACCTCGTCCCGCTGTGCCACCCGATCGCGCTCCACGGAGTCACGGTCGACCTGGAGATCCGGGACGAGGGCGTCGCGATCACTGCCGTCACCCGCACCGCGGACCGCACGGGCGTGGAGATGGAGGCGCTGACGTCCGTCAGCGTCGCCGCGCTGGCCCTGGTCGACATGGTCAAGGCCGTCGACCCCGCCGCCGTGATCGGCGACGTGCGGGTCGAGGAGAAGACCGGCGGCAAGAAGGGCGTGTGGCGCCGATGATCAGGGCGATGGCGGTCACCGTGTCGAACCGGGCCGCCGCGGGCGTCTACCCGGACAAATCCGGCCCCGTCCTCGTCGAGATGCTGGAGGACCTCGGCTGCCGGGTGGACGGCCCGGTCGTCATCCCGGACGGGGACCCGGTCGCCGAGACCCTCCGGGACGCCGTCGCCGCCCACTACGACGTCGTCGTCACCTCCGGCGGGACCGGCCTCACCCCCACCGACCAGACCCCGGAGATGACCCGTCAGATCATCGAATGGGAGATACCGGGTATTGCGGAGGCCATCCGGCTGGAGGGGCGCGACATGGTGCCCGCCGCGATCCTGTCCCGCGGGCTCGCCGGCGTCGCGGGCGGCACCCTCATCGTCAACCTGCCGGGCTCGACGGGCGGCGTCCGCGACGGCATGACCGTCCTCGGCCGCGTCCTCGCCCACGCCGTCGACCAGATCAAGGGCGGCGACCACCCCCGCCCGCCCACCGGCTGAGCAGCGCGCGAAACGGCCCGCCCCGACATGAAAACGGCCCTTGAACGACCTGAGTGACCGTTTCTCGGCGACAATTGATGGCGTCCAGACGTCCGACCAGGGAATCATGGAGCCGTGGAACGTTTGCGGGGATGGCCTGCCACCCTGACCGAGGGTCCTGTCGGGCTGCGCCCGCTCCGGCACCGCGATGCCGCCGTCTGGCGTGAACTGCGGGTGCGCAACGCCGACTGGCTCCGCCCCTGGGAGCCCACCAACCCCGAGACACCGCTGTTCCGCAGCGGCCTCGGCCCCTACCTCAGCATGGTCCACACCATGCGCCGCGAAGCCCGCCAAGGCCTCGCCCTGCCCTGGGTCGTCACCCACGAAGGCGAATTCGCCGGGCAGCTCACCATCGGCGCGATCGTCTGGGGCTCGGCCCGTTCCGCCCAGATCGGCTACTGGGTCGACAAGCAGGTCGCCGGCCGCGGCGTCATTCCCACCGCGGTCGCCCTCGCCGTCGATCACTGTTTCTTCACCGTCGGCCTCCACCGCCTGGAGGCGAATATCCGTCCGGAGAACACGGCAAGCCGCCGCGTCGTCGAAAAGCTCGGATTCCGGGAAGAGGGAATTCGGCGCCGCCATCTGCACATCGACGGAGCCTGGCGCGACCACATCTGCTACGCCCTGACCGTCGAGGACGTGCCCGGTGGCCTGCGCGCACGCTGGCTGGCCGAGCGCAAACAGGCATTTCCCCGGCGCACTTGAGTCCGCTGTGACTTTCCCGCCGTAAGAATCCTGCGATCGAGAAGCCTTGGCAAACGGAGAGTAACGGCGAGATCGATCTCGCGACACACCGTCCCTTATGCTCGTCAACCTCTGACACCCCCTCGTACCGTGCGGGGCGTGACCCTGCTCCCAATGCACGTTCGCGCGCCGAAAGTCGGCCCGCCTGTTGAGCGTGCCCTGGGACGGTGGGGCCGGTGAGCAGCGCCGTTCTTTATCTCGCCATCGTCGCCGTCTGGGCCGTCGTCCTCGTGCCCATGTGGCTGCGCCGCGACACCGAGACGACCGGAATCACCCGGCTCCTCCACAAACGCTCCGAGGAAACCCTCGTCGAAGACGACGACGAGGAACCCGAGGAGATCCCCGAACCCCGGCCCCACCGCCGGACGAGCCGCGCCACCGTCATCGCCCGCCGCCGCCGCCGCACCACGGGCCTGACGGCCCTGCTCCTCACCGCCGCGGCCGTCGTCGCGTCCGGCCTCGCGCCCTGGTGGATCACCGCGCCCCCGACCGTCCTCCTGGCGGGACACCTGGCGCTCCTCCGCGTCGCCGTCGGCATGGACACCGCCCGCCGCCAGGCCGCCGCACACGCCCGCGCCCTCGCCCGCGCCAAGGCCCGCGAGGCCCTCCGAGCCGCCGAAACGGCCGAACCGGCCGAGGTCATCGAACTCCTCACCCCCGAGGAGGTCTTCGACCAATACGCCGACGACCGCCGCGCCGTCGGCGAATAACCGGTGCGCGAACACCCCCGGATGTTTGCTAACCTTACGGAGTCCTCGGGGCTGTGGCGCAGTCCGGTAGCGCACCTCGTTCGCATCGAGGGGGTCAGGGGTTCAAATCCCCTCAGCTCCACCGAGAAACCCCAGGTAAGAGGCCGATTCAGGAGAAATCCTAGATCGGCCTCTAATCATTTGTCACCACGTTGTCACCAAGACCGAGCGACGCCAGACGGCACACCCCGGTCACCCAAACACCCCCCCACGCCACACCGCCGCAGTCACAGCCCCATGACGCAGCCCTCACCCCGCCACCGACAAGATCAACACCTGAGGCCACACCTGCGCACCACCACCCCCGGCCCACCGGCCACCGGCCAACTCCGCCACTGATACGGGACGGCGCGGCCCTGCACGCGCTTCCTGCACCCATCACAAAGGTGATGTCCGCTTTTAGACCGGCATCCGGTTTAACAGGCTTTGGGCAGTGCGGCGGCGTTCCGGTCGCCGTGGTCGGGGCACATCAGACTTCATCGAACCCGGGCCCCTCAGGTTATTCCGTGTTGCACTGACACAACTCGCGGTAGGTCATGAGGATGTGGGCATGAGTTCATCGCAGCCCCGAACCGACCCCGGATCCGAGCCGGACACGACCGCAGGCGCGCCGGTGAATACCGCTGGCGCGGGGTCCGGCCCCCCATCGCCGGGCAACTCTGGGGCCACCCCGGATCACCGCTATTTGCTCGACAACGCCCGGACGGAGGCAGGCGAGCGGTTCACCTGGCTGGCCGAGCTGTTCGACGGTGTCACACGGGGGCACTTCGACCGGCTCGGAGTTAAGACGGGCTGGCGCTGCTGGGAAGTCGGCGCCGGAGGCCCCAGCATTCCCGAGGCACTCGCCACGGCCGTCGGACCAACCGGTTACGTGCTGGCCACGGACATCGATCCGGCCTGGTTGGACCCGCACGGCGAATACGAGGTGCTCCGGCACGACATTGTCGGGGACCCGCCGCCGCAGCAAGGCACGTTCGACCTGGTACACGCCCGGCTCGTGCTTGTCCACGTTCCCGACCGTGCCCGGGCGCTGGCGACGATGGTGGCGGCACTGCGGCCCGGTGGCCGGCTATTGGTCGAGGACGCCGATACCGAGCTGCAGCCGCTGGCCTGCCTCGATGAGGCTGGCCCGGCACAGCAACGCGCCAACCGGCTGCGGCGCGCTGTCCGGGAGTTGATGACCCGTCGCGGCGCCGACCTACGCTACGGCCGTACGCTGCCGCGGGCGTTGCGTGCGGCCGGCCTGGTCGATGTCGGGGCGGCCGGGTGCTTCCCGGTCGGCGGGCTAGCCTGCGATCGGCTGGAGACCGCGACGGTGCGCATGGTCCGCGCCGAGTTGCTCGCCGCAGGGTCGGCCAACGACGCCGAGATCGACGCGCACCTGGCCGCCATTGATGCCGGCGAGCTCGACCTCACCCTCGCGCCGCTGATCTCGGCATGGGGACGCCGCCCGGGATAGCCCTTCCAGACGATCACTCCGGCTGAAACGCTGTCGCGAGGACCCACTTGGCCGAGCCGGTCGGCGCGGAAGAGCGTGATTTGTTCGCTGCCGTTCGAGATTTCCTTAACAGAGGGGGCGCCGCGTGCGTGGAGCCCGGTATGGATCATGCGCCGCGCCGGTTTCTGGCCGTGCCGCTGGTGGCCGTCGTGGTTACGGCCGGGTGCGTCGGTGGGAGGCCTGCGCCGTCGCCCTGAAGGTGCATCTCGATGCCGCGACCTCGGCCGAACAGGTCGTTGCGAGGCTGCGCGGTCACCTGGCCGAGGGTCCGGAGACCGGAATCGCCCGGAGCCCGGTCCTGACCAGGGAACTGATGACGACATGTCCGCAGACCAGGATCGCAAAACCCAGGGGTGAAATGGGTGCCCCTGATGGTGTCGGCGGCCAACGGGGGCGGGGGCTGCCAGCGCGGCTGACACCGTGATGACGGTGATGGTGGTCCTGCCGATGAGACGGAGGACGACCTCCCGGAAGCCGTGGAACACACACGTGCTCGTCGGACGCCAGGTGACCATGGGGCCTGGATCGTGCCGGTAGGTGTGTTCAGGGGGTTGCTGGTTTGCGGGCTGTGAGCAGGCGGGTCGGGACCCACGGACTGCCCCACCACGCGCGCCAGCCGAGGCCGCGCACGCGGATGTCCTGGGCGTTCAGCCGGGCCAGCACCGCGGCGTACTCGCGGGGGGTCCGCGCCAGGTCGGCGATCAGCAGGCGGCCGCCCGGCCGCAGCACCCGGTACGCCTCGGCGATCGCTTGGGCGCGGGCGTTCGCGCCGAAGATGGTGTGCACCGTCAGGCTGGACACCACCAGGTCGAAGCTTGCCTCCGCGTACGGGAGTCTGCGCAGGTCACCCCCTTGCACGTGGACGCGGTCGGCGACGCCTTCGGCGCGCGCGTTGCGCAGGGTCGCCGCCGGGGTGTTGCCGGACTGGTCCCGTCCGCGCCACAGGTCCACGCCGACCGCCCGGCCCTGCGGGAGGTGCCGGGCGGCGGCCAACAGGACGGCGCCGCGTCCGCAGCCGAGGTCGAGCAGCCGTTCGTCGCCACGCAGGTCCAGCTCGTCCAGCACGTCCCGCCAGACCAGGAACTTGCCGCGCAGCGTGGCGTGCAGGCTCAGGGCCAGGCATCCCGCCAGCAGGGTGCCGGAGACCAGCGCGGGCAGCGCGGCGGCCAGATCGGCGGTGACCGCCATCACCAGCCCGGTCACCCAGAACCCCAGCACGACCAGGCCAACGAAGCCGAACCCGTAGGGCGCATCCATCCCGTACCGCGCGCCAGGCATCCCGCAACTCTGCCACGAACCGGCCGCTCGCGGGCTGGCTACGACGCACTGGTCCACTGCCGACCAACTCGCCGCCGAGTACCCGACACCGTGGTGACGCCGACCCGGTCTTCATCCGCGACGGCGACGTGTGGACGGGCGCCCGGCTGAGCGCGTTCCTGGACCTGGCGCTCGCGCTGGTCGCCGACGACCACGGGCAGCACGTCGCGCTGCGCGTGGTTCCTGGTGATTTACATGAAGCGGCCCGCTCTGGTGTGGTCATCGCCGAGGGATCGGCGGCGGTCGATCAGGATCCGCGGCAGCGCGAGCTGCTCGTCGCCGGCCACCCGCCATACGGGTGCCGGCCAGGGCGACCGAGTGCGCATCGGTGGCGTCGGTCTTGCGGCCTTGCCCGGTGGCGAATATCCGTGCCCATGCCGACAGCTTCGCCGGGACATCGACGACCTGCTGACCATCGGCCAGGAGCCGGTTGGCGATGTGCCGGCCGATGCCATTGCAGCCCTCGACCGCTTTCCGCCTACTTGTTGATCTCGTAGTGCAGGAGCGCTAGGCCGTTTTCGAACCCGGTCGCCTCGATCAGCTTCAGGTCTTGCCCGCCGTCGTAAACGCGCGTTCCTTTGCCGCGTGACGCCGGGCAGACCAGCATCCGGACCTCGTCGACGACGCTGGCGTCCAGCAAGGAGTGCATGAGCTTCAAGCTCCCCCACAGCCAGATGTCCTTGCCGCTCTGCTGCTTGAGTTCCCGGATGGTGGCGACCGGGTCGCGCGTCACGGTCGCGGCGGGGAAGGTTCCCCAGGGGGCGTCTTCCAGCTTCGACGAGACGACGAACTTGGCGAGGTCGTTGAGCTTCTCGCCGTATTCGCCCTGCTCGTCGGCGTACGGCCAGTAGTCCTTGGACTGGGCATAGGTGTTCGCGCCGAGAATCATCGTGTCGACCGAGTCGATGAAGCCCATCACGCTTGCCTTGAACGCAGGGTCGCTCTTCTCGGAAAAGGGCTCCCCTGACACGAAGCTGAGCCCGCCGTCCTCCTCTGCTGCGATGTTGTCGACGGTGACCCACTGCTGGACGATGAGTTTCCGCATGGTGCCGGCTGTAGTTGAGCTCATTTCTTGTTCTCCTCGGGTCAAATTTACGCGCGTCGCGGTTGCTGAGGTCGGGAGTCGTTCGGCGATGGCGCTCGGTCAGGCGCGCTGGTTTTCGTCGCGTTTCCGCATCAGTTCCTCGACCGCGCTGGGGAGGGTGGTCTCGAAGTCGATCAGTTTCGCCCAGGTCGGGGTCACGACGATCCGGACCATGGCGTCGTAGAGCGAGCGAACCCCGGCCTCCCACTCGACCCGCTGCTCGGCCGTCATCGTGAGCGCGCCGTTCATCTGGAGGTACTCCTCCGGGATGCCCTCGACGACGTCCAGCTCGGCTCGGCCGCGGATCAGCAGGATCTTCGGCGGGTGCACCTCGGTGTCGATCGTCAGGGCCACCGCCGGGTTGTGGTGCAGCGCCGGGAGCTTCGGGGCGTTCGTCGCGGTGCACATGACGATCTCCGAGCCGTTCCAGGTGAACCCGATCGGGATGGTCCGAGGCGTCCCGTCCTTGGCGACGTACGCGAGGCGGGTCAGGTCGCGGGCCAGGAGCTCTTGGCTCAGCGGACGGTTCAGCACCTCGCTGACCTCGTCCGGGCGCATGATCGGCTTGCTCATCTCAGGTCTCCTGTCGGTTCATCGGGCGGGGCGGACGGGGAGGTCGTAGAAGCGGCGGGCGCTGGATCCGATGCGGTCGAGGTCGGTTCCGTAGATGTGCAGGGAGACGGCGGGACCGTCCTCGGCGTTGCGCATGCGGTGGATGTCGCCGGGCGGGGCGAAGCCGGTGACCTCACCCGTCGGATTGCGGGTGCTGCCGGCCTCGATCAGGGCGGTGCCGTCGTCGGCGAGTGCGTAGAGGTCCTCGTACTGGACACCGGCGAGAATGCCGAGCACGCACCAGGTCACGTGGTCGTGGACGCGGGTCAGGGCGCCCGGTTGCCAGACGATGGCCAGCATCGAGAACGAGCCGTCCGGCTCCACGTGCAGGCGGTGGCTCCGGTGGGTTCCGTACTCGCCTTCGAGCAGGCCGGCGGGGAGCAGCCCGGGCGACGGCAGGTGCTCGCGCAGCGCGTCGGCCACATGGGACGCGGTGTCGCGCCAGCCGGCGTTGCGGGCGACGGCGGCGCGCACGGCGGGGACCAGCTCGTTCAGTTCAGGCGGCTGGGTGGCGGGGCGCGCGGTTAGGGTGATGTCCATGCCTCCAGCGTCGCTCCGGAGGGGCGGGACGGTCATCCGTACCGTCCGCAGACCACCACGGATGCCGCCACGGATACCGTCACGGATAAGAAGGGGCCGCGATGGCGGAGCGGATATCTGAGCGGGAGGCCGAGGTGCTGGCCGCGCTGGGCATGCGGCTGACCAACGCGCAGATCGCGCGTCGGATGCACATCTCCGTACGCACCGTGGAAAGCCACGTGTCGTCGTTGCTGCGCAAGCACGGGGTGACCGACCGGTGGGCGCTGGCGGAGCTGGCCCGCTCGGGGACGCGGGAGCCGGCCCGCATCGTCGGCCTGCCCGCGACCGGAACGACGTTCGTCGGCCGCGACGCCGAGCGCGCGGCCGTGCTGGCCGCGATCGAGGAGGCCCGGCTGGTGACTCTGGTGGGTCCGGGCGGCGTGGGCAAGACCCGGCTGGCCGCAGTGGTGGCGGAGGACGCCGTCGCGATGTTCCCGTCCGGCGGCGCGTTCGTGGACCTGGTGCCGGTGCGCGAGGGGTTCGTGGCCCGGGCGGTCGCGACCACGCTGGGCGTGACCGAGGGCTCGCATCAGCCGTTGGCCGAGGCGGTCGCGGCCCGGCTGGGCACCGGGCGGTGGCTGCTCGTCCTGGACAACTGCGAGCACGTGATCGACGAGGCGACCGCGTTCGCCGAGCAGATCCTGATCGCCTGCCCGGGCACCCGTGTGCTGGTGACCAGCCGGGAACGGGTGGGCATCCCGTGCGAGCGCAGCGTGCCGATCTCGCCGTTGCCGCTGGGCCCGGACGCCGAGCGGCTGTTCCACGACCGGGCGCTGGCCGCGGACCCGCAGTTCGTGGCGGAGCCCGCGGTGATCGCGGAACTGTGCGCGCGGCTGGACGGGTTGCCCCTGGCGATCGAGCTGGCCGCGGCCCGCAGTGCGTCGCTGGGCCCCACGGGTCTGCTCGCGGCCCTCGACGACGCGCTACGGCTGCTGTCCGGCGGCGTGCGCGGTGGCGACGAGCGGCATCGATCCCTGCGCGCGGTGCTGTCCTGGAGTTACGACCTGCTCGATGAGGAGGAGCAGGCGCTGTTCCGCCGGCTCGGGATCTTCGTGGGGGCGTTCGACCTGGACGCCGCGGCGGCGGTCGGCGGGGACCGGGCGAGCGTCGCGGACCTGCTCGGCCGGTTGGTGGACAAGAGCCTCGTGGTGCACGTGCGCGGGCGGGCCGGCAGGTGGCGGCTGCTGGAGACGGTCCGAGCGTTCGCGCTGGCACAGATGTCGGCCATCGGTGAAGAGGACAAGACGCGGGCACGACACCTGCAGTGGGCCGCCGACGCGGCGGGCGCCGTGGAGGCCGGGCTCGGCGATCCCGCGTGGCGGGAGGACTTCGACGTGCAGGCCGCGGACCTGCGGGCCGCACTGGCCGCGGCCGGAGGTCCGGACGAGGTGACGCACCGGCTGGCGCGCACCCTGGCGCACCTGACCTTCGCCCGCCGGCACCTGCTGGAGTCCTTCGCGCACCACCGGACCGCCGCCCTGGTCGCGACCGGCGCCGCCTCGGCCGCGCGCGACCTGCGGGCGGGAGCCTGGTGCGCGCACGTGAGCACCACGTCCAACCTGCACGTGTACGAGTTACTGCTGGAGGCGGCCGAACACGCCCGGCTGGCCGGGGACGACCGCGGACGGGCGATCGACCTGGCGCGCGCGGTGGAGACCGCGTGCCGGTTCCCCGAGGCGTTCGAGACGCAGGTTCCGCGCGAGATCCTCCTCGGCTTCTTCGACGACGCGCTCGCGGCCGGGCCCGCCGACGATCCGGAGGTGGCGGCGTGCATCGCCGTGGCCGGCGCGTGGCTGGCCGGCCCCGACCGCGGCGCGCCGGACCTCGCGCTCGCGTCGGCCGCGGTCGCCGCCACCCAGGCGACCGCGGATCCGGTACTGCTCAGCTCGGGGCTGTGCGCGGCGGCCACCGCGGCGCTGCGCGCCGGACGACTGCGGGAGGCCAACCGCATCACCCGGGAACGCATGCGGCTGCTGCCGTCCATGGACCGCGACGACCCGTACTGCGCGCCGGAGATCTGCAACACCTACGGCCGCGCCTGCATCTACGCGATCATGGCCGGTGACCTGCGCGGCGGGATGGCCGCGGCGCGGGCCTGCATCGAGGACGACCTGCTGCGCGACACGCACATCACGGCCAGCCGCCTGGTCCAGCCGCTCGCGCTGACCGGGCGGTTCCGCGACGCGGTCGACCATGCCGAACGGATGTGGGACCAGTGGGAGCGGGCCGGGCGCCCGGCCCCGCTCTGGATGTTGCCGGCGGTGTGCACGACCGTGCTGGCCTGCGCGATGCTCGAGGAGTCGGAGGCCGCCGCGCTGTGGAGGTCCCGGGCCGAGGAGGTGGCCGGCGGCACCCTCGGTACGGCACCGGTCGCCGTGTTCGTCGACGCCCTCCTCGCCGTCCACGCCGGGCGCTTCGACGACGCCGAGCCCCTCGTGCGCACGGCGTTCGCCCTCGATGCCCCGCTGGACCCGTACCTGCCGTACGCACGGGCCGCAGGCACAGAGCTGGCCGTCGCGGCGGAACTGCCCGACGCGGCGGAACTGCTCGCGACCACCGCCCCGCTTGCCGAGGAGAACGGGTGGGCAGCGGCCTGCCTCTCCCGTGCGCGCGGACGCCTGCACGGGGATTCCGCCGAGCTGACGCGTGCGCTCACGGCGTGGGAACATCTGGACGCTCGCGCGGAACGTGACCGGACCCGAGCGCTGCTGGCCCAGCTCGAGTGACCGCGCCCGCACGCCACCGGGGGGCCAGCTCTTGGAGTGCGGTTCGGTCCTCACCGTGCGCGCAGAACATGCCGCCTCCGGAGTCATAGACGCAACGGGAACTTCCCGGGCGTGGTTTCGATCGACCGCATCGGAGTCATCGGCGAAGCGATGCAGTCCCGAAACGAGGTGGCAACCTTCCGTGCGAACCACGATAGGGGCGTGGCGATACCACGACCCCTGGTGCCGGGTAGGACGTCCGCACATGCCGCAGCGCGGGTCTGCCGAATCGCGCTCGTTGGGATGGACCGAGCCTTGGCGAGTACTGGCCCGCGATTCGATGCGGCCAGGTTCGCGCGGCGCCGGCACCATCGCCGACGATCCGGCCGCGGCCCTGGTGGCGGCGAGCCCCGACCTGGCCGCCCGGCTCCTCACGACCGTGCTGGACCCGGTCCTCGCGGTTGAGCGTACGCCCAAGCCGAGGAATCGGGCATAGTGCCACCGCCCATGGACCGTGGCCCACTACTGGGAGAGCATCGGTCTTCCCCACCCCAGGAGTCCCGATGGACGAGCCGAAACTACATTTCTGGCTGGCCGATCAGTTGCCGCGGCTGGCCTTGCGCATCGTGGACGAGTTCAGGCGGCAGGTACCGTTCTACGCGCTCCAGCCGCCGGAGGTCCTGGACGGGCCGGTGCGGCTCGCCGTCGAGGCGAACCTGCGGCTGATCGTGCAAACGCTCCGGCAGTGCCGGGCGCCGAGCGTCGAGGAACAGGCGGAGATCATCAGCTGGTCGGCGCGGAGAGCCGAGGAGGGCGTCCCGCTGGAGGCCGCCCTGTCGGCCTACCACCTGGCGACCGAGGTGTGCTGGCGGGCGGCGGCCGAGGAGGCCGGGCCGGACGACGCCGGCGACCTCCAAGAACTGGGCCTGCACCTGCTCGGCCACCTGCGCTCGGTCGTGCCCGCCGTGACGCTCGCGCACGTCCAGGAACAGCAGCAGTTGTACGGCGAACGGCGGGAGGCCCGGCACGCCCTGGTCACCGCACTGCTGAACGGCGACCGCGCGCGGGGCCTGGCGGCCCGGGCGGGCGTCGCGCTCGCCACGGAGTACACGGTCGTCGTGCTGCGGCTGGGCGGCACGGCCCCGGAGCCGGGCGACGTCCGGCCGCTGCTGCGGGCGCTGGAGACGACGCTGAACGCGCACGCCCAATCGCACGTCCTGGCCTCGTTCGACGAGAACGGCGGCACGATCCTGCTGCCGGGACCGCCCGATCCCCGCCTCGGGGACCTGATCGTGCTGCTCGGCAACGCGGCAGAGCGGCCCGCGACCGCCGCCCACGCGACGGCCGCGGCGCCGGAGGAGATCCCGGCCGCGGCCGATGAGGCCCGCGAGGTCGCCGCACTGGTCGTCCGGCTGCGCCGCCCGCCCGGCCTGTACCGGATCGAGGACGTGCTGCTGGAGTACCAGCTGTCCAGGCCCGGGCACGGGCTGGCCAAGCTCGCCGCCCAGCTCGACGCGATCCGGGACCGCCCCGACCTCATGGAGACCCTGAGGGCGGTGGCCGTCCACGGCAACAACCGGCGGCAGGCGGCGCTCGACCTGCACGTCCACCGCAACACCCTCGACTACCGGCTGCGCCGCATCGCCGCCTTGACCGGCCTCGACCCGGCCGACCCCGACGGCTCCCGCCTGCTCCTCGCCGCCCTGACCGCACTGGACCTGACCGGCTGACCGTTGGGCGAACGCACAACCGGTGAACGGCGACTTTGCCGCGATTGCGGACAGACAACGCCCCGGCACCCGTTCACGATGTGCGTCTATGAAGAGAAGAGGAACCGCCCTGCTGGCGGTCGTCGCGCTGACGGCCTCCCTCTTGCAGGGCCCCGCCGCCGCGGACACCACCCCCAACGGAATCCCGACCGTCGGCCACGCATGGGCCGACCGCGGACCCTACGACGTCCACGTTGACATCGAGGCGGTCACCACCTTCTACCGCCCCGCCCACATGGGAACGCACGGCGAGAAACACCCCGTGATCATCTGGGGCAACGGCACGTTCGTCGTGCCCGGCGTCTACAGCGCTCTGCTCCGGCACTGGGCCAGCCACGGCTTCATCGTCGCCGCGTCCAACTCCACCCAGTCCAACTCCGGACTCAGCATGCGGCTCGGCATCGACACGCTGACGAAGCGCAATGCCGACCCGAGCAGCGTCTTCCACCAGAAGGTCGACCTGGACCGCATCGCCTCCGCCGGCCACTCCCAGGGCGGCGCGGGCGCGATCAACGCCGCGATCGACTCCCGGGTCGACACGGCCGTCGGGATCGAGCCCGGTCCGCTCACCGACCCCGACCTGATCGACGAACCGACCCTCTACATGGCCGGTGAGAAGGACAGCATCGTCTTCCCGTTCATGGTGAAGGCCCTCTACAACGACTCGGACCACATCCCGGCCGTCTACGCGGAGCTGCGCGGGGCCGATCACCTCACCGCGGCCTGGGGCGGCGGCGGGTTCCGCGGCCCGGCCACCGCCTGGTTGCGCCACTGGCTGATGGACGACCCGAACGCCGGAAGCGAATTCTTCGGCCCGTCCTGCGGCTACTGCTCCGACAGCCGGTGGTCGGACTGGCGCCGCAACGCCAAGGCCCTCCAGATCCCCGGCTGACCGTCCCCTCTCCCGGCGGGCCGTCCCGCCGGGAGAGGCCCGCCCTCGAAAGGCCACCCCCATGCTCCGACATGTGATCGCCGGTCTGGCGTTCTGTGTCTGCGTCCTCGCCCCAGCCGTTCCCGCCCACGCCGGTGACGCCCGCACCATCGACTAGCGCCCTCGGCGATCCGGCCGCGGCCGGTCCACTCATCCCCGACCAGGACCCGAGCCGACCCGGCTGCTTTCGCTCCCGCCGGAACCACCCGTCCCTGACGGCCGCCGCCCTGAACGTTCACTCCTTCACGGACGTGACGTGCACCAGCGCCGAGACGACCGACCTGACCCGGCCCCAGAGCACCCTGCTTGGAAGGGCTCCGCCGCAGTTCGACGCCTTGACGGAGGGCACCGACCTGGTCACCGTCCACCTCGGGCCAACGACATCTCGCTGTTCCGGCTGGTCGCTGACTGCCTCGCCCTGGGCATGAACCCCGACCCCTGCCGAGACGGCTACCAACAGGACGGCCACGACATCTGGCAGGCCAAGATCAAGGCCCTGGCGCCCGCGATCGATGCGATGCTGGGCGGTATCCGCGTGGGTCGAGCCCTACATTCCAGCCAGCCTTGCGGTCCCGTTCCACCCGAACGCCATGGGAATGCGGGCCTTCGCGCGGATCCTGGTCTCCCAACTCTAAGAAGTACCCGGCCCACCTCGTTCGAGGCGGGCCGGGCTGTGCGCAACCGGAGGCGTCATCGCGGAGGACCGAGGTGCGGCCGCATCGGTGCCGGCTGCGGGTGGCTGTGCGCGGGGCAGGCGGATATTCGCTGGGTGTGGGGGCGATGCGCTGGCACAGTGCTGGTGTGGACGACTACGTGGCGATCAACAGGGCCAACTGGGACGAACGGGCCCCGGCACATGCCGATTCCCCCGACTACGGATTCGATCGGTTCATCAACGACCCCGAGTACCTCAGTGACGTCGTCCGGTTCGACCGCCCCCGCCTCGGTGATTTGACCGGGCTGCGTGCCGTGCACCTGCAATGCCACATCGGCACCGACACCGTGTCCCTGGCGCGCCTGGGCGCCACGATGAGCGGCCTGGACTTCTCCGCGGCCGCGCTGCACCAGGCGCGGCGACTGGCCGTCGGCACGGGCAGCACCGTCGACTTCCGCCACGCCGAGCTCTACGACGCCGTCGAGGTCTTCGGCCGCGAGGGCTTCGATCTGGTCTACACCGGGATCGGCGCCCTGATCTGGCTGCCGGACGTGGCGCGATGGGCCCGCGTCGTCGCCGACCTGCTGCGCCCGGGCGGCCGCCTGTTCATCCGCGAGGGCCACCCCATGCTGTTCGCACTGGACGAGACCGCCAGCCCGCCCGGCCTGCGTTACCCCTATTTCGAAACCGCCGAGCCGGTGATCTCCGACGAGCCCGGGACCTACGTGCAGACCGAGACCATGTTCACCCACGCTCTCACCCACGAATGGAACCATGGACTCGGCGAGACCATCACCGCGCTGCTGGCGGCCGGAATGCGGCTGACCGGCCTGACCGAGCACGACAGCGTCCCCTGGCAGGCCCTCCCCGGACACATGACCATGGACGAGACCGGCGAATGGCGCCTGACCCGCCACCCCGAACGGCTGGCCGCCAGTTACACACTGCAAGCGGTCAAGGAATAGACCCGATACAGCATCCCGCGTGTTACAACGCCCTCTTCTGCCGCTGAGCGCCGTCGCATCGAGATTCGTCCGGCGCGGCGTAGTGTCCGGCGCGGCGTATCCTTCGTCCGTGGAACTGCGCTTCGGGACGCGCCAGTCCGACTCGCCATGGGTTGACACCGTCTGGACCTGCACGAGCGAGCAGGTCACGGAGATGACGTCCGTGGCGGGGGCGCGCTGGGGTCTGGTGTTCTGGAGGCAGGACGGCCGGGCGTACACGAGCATCACCGGTCCCGAGACCCGGACCGGCATGGCGCCGGTGCCGGAGGGCGCGAACTTCACGGGTATCGAGTTCGCGGTGGGCACCTCGTTGCGGGCCGTGCCCACGTCGGCGCTGGTCGACGCGGGCGTCGAGCTCCCTGACACCACGCGCTGGACGTTCCGGCTGGATGGCGCACGCTGGGAGACGCCCGGCCCCGACGACGCCGAGGCCCTGGTCGAGCGTCTCGTCCGGGCCGGGGCCGTGGTCGCTGACCCGCTCGTCGCCGAGGTGCTGCGGGGCCACCGCCCGGACGTCTCGGGGCGGACGGTCGAACGCCGGTTCCGTGCCGCGACCGGGCTGACACTGGGCGCCGTCCGGCAGATCGAGCGGGCCCGCACGGCGGCGGGGTTGCTGGCGGCCGGTGACCCGGCCGCCGTCGTCGTCGCCAAGCTCCGCTACTTCGACGAGCCGCACCTGGCCCGGGCGCTGCGCTCCTACGTCGGACGGACCGCCGGGCAGTTGCGCGAGGGCGCCGGCGGCGCGATCGGCCTCGACCTGGATCAGCGCTCGACGCCGTAGACCAGCCTCAGGATCCCGTTCGGGTAGCTCTCCGACTCCCGGAGCGTCAGCATCTGCTTGTCGCGGTCGGCCCGCCCGAACAGGCTCTTCCCGGCACCGAGCAGTACGGGGAAGACGAGCAGGTTGTACCGGTCGATCAAGCCCGCGTCCGACAGCCGCCGGGCCAGTTCCGCGCTCCCGTGGATGAAGATCGCGCCGCCCTCGCCCTCCTTCAGCGCGGCGACGTCCTCGGTCGAGCGAAGGATCGTCGTCGGCCCCCACCCGTCGACGAGGGCGTCGTCGGGCAGCGTTGTCGACACCACGTACTTGGGCAGTTCCTTGTAGTCGGCGTGGTCCTCCGAACCAGGCCAGACCGACGCGAACGCCTCGTAGCTGCGGCGGCCGAACATCAGCGCCGTGGTGTCGGCGAGTTCCTCGCCCTTCAGCGACCAGGCTTCCGGGACGAACTCGAGGTCCTTGAACACCCAGCCGCCGCTGCGGTGCTCCTCACCCGGCCCTCCGCCGGGTGAGTCCACAACGCCGTCGAGCGACATGAAACCGGTGTAGACCAGGTCACGCATAACTCTTTCTCCTCATGATCGGGCGAGCTGCCGGGTTCACACTAGATCGCAGACGCTGGGCCGTCTTGGACGGAAACGACAGCGGGCTCAGAACGCGTACGCAGAACAGCGCCACAGCCGACTCGCCCACACGGGCACGTCGTTGGCGCGCCCGGGCACCGGCGCCGGGTCGGTCGGGACGAACGCGCGGCCGCATCCGTAACCCGGGTCTCAACACTGTCCTTCGGGAAGCAGCAACTGGGTGCCTCCATGCACCTGAAACGTCACCCGCGACACCGTCCGCGATCACCTGTCTCGCCTCGCCGGTGACCGGCACGGCAGTGACCGTCGACGGAGGCATGAACGGCCTGCGCCCACGCCTCCACCCCGACGCCGCGCGCCCACGATGACGACTTCATTCGGTAAGTGGTCCGCTGACGATTGCCAGCCGTTGTTGCCGCATTGGTCTACGCCCAGCCCACCGCAGGCAGCCGACCACTCGGCCCTGCGCGGCCAGTAGCCGGCGATTTGCTGACGGCGTCCAGCAACGCGGTCGCGCGGTCAGAAGCGGCGGTCGGGATCGAATCGGTCCGCGAGCTCTGTCAGCACCGAAGACCGGCGCTGCTCACGCTCGGCAGCCGTTTGGTCGGATTGGGCCGTCAGGCGGCCGCCGACGAGCGCTGCCTGGGCGGCCAGCATCCGCAGCTGAGACCCGAGCCGAGCGAGCCCTTCGTCCGGCTGGACGGCCCGGGACAGCAGGTGCACGACCTCCGCGTCCTCGTTCTCCAACGCCCGAGTCAGCGCGCTCGCGTCGATCGACGCGCCTCGGTCGAGGAGGTCCCGGGCAAGTTCCAAGTCGACGGCGTGCGCGCCGACCCGCAGGGAGTTCTCGACCGGAACACCTTGTTCGAGAAGCCACCGGATGACCGCGGAGGCACGATGGAGCAGGGCCACCTCCAGCGGGCTCAGCCCGCTGCCGACCTCCTCCGCCGGATCGCAGCCCATCGCCACCAGCCGCTTGAGCAGCGCGACATCGTCGTCGGCCGCCGCCCGTTCCAGGGCCAAACGCCGGAGCCGGCGCTCCGCGGCGAGCGTGCCCTCGTTCAGCGCGCCGCGCCAGTCGAGCACGGTCGCCTGGACGAGCCGGCGCAGCTTCGCCGCGGCCGACCGGGCGTCCGGGTCGCCGCTGTTTGCCAGCTCGTCGACGGCGTCGCGCATCTCCGCGCCCGTGTCGTCCTGCGTCTTCCAGGGATCCTGATCCAGGACGAGCCGGCCGAACAGCGCACGCAGGTCGCCCGCGAGCCACCCGGCACGGTCGCCCGTGGACAGCTCCCACCCGGGTGGCAGTCCCTGCCGCCAGCAGATGACAGTGCCGTGGTCCGGGCCGGGCTCAGTGTGCACGTAGACGCGCTCGAGATACTCGAAACCACCGATCGGCAGGTGGACGAGCCGGCCAGACCAGTCCGGCTGATACTCCTCGGCCAAGTCGCACTCGTGATCGATCCAGCCCCACAGGTCGTGGTAGCCGTCGCTGTCCGGATAGAACAGCTCCGCGAACGACAGCGGGACGTCCTGGCCGTCGAGATCAGTGCGCAGGCCGTAGTCGAGTCGTCCACCAAAGGTGGTGCGCCACAACGCGATGAGCGGATCGGGTAGCGGCCCGGCGCAGCGTTCGGCCACCGCACTGAGTACCGCATCGTCGACCGGCGGCTGCGCGTCCAAGACCACCCGCCCGGCGAACAGTGCCAAGCCGGCTTCACCGATGATTCGAAGTTCCCGGTCAGAAAGCGGGCCGGGCAGCGCGTTGTCCGATACGGCCGTCACCCCGCGCAGCCTAGAGGTTGGACGCGCCCGTTGCAGTCGATCGAGGGCTGCACCCTGGGGCCTGGCGCTGGCGGTGGCGCTCGGCCATTGAGCCTTGAAGGTCAGGTCGGGACCTTCCACGGTGACAGCACCTGATTGCGGATCATGGAAACCTGTGGCTACGAGCCCCGCGTAGTCGTAGTCCGGACGCCGTCCCTGTCTGAGGTGGACTGCCCACACCGAGCCCCGCGCGCCAGGCGGCTCGTCCGCGAGCGCTTCGGCCAGAGCTTCCAGCGCGCGGGTCTGCTCGCCGCTGATTCCGCCGGGGCCGGCACGTTGCCCGTCGCCGCTTCGTACCTGCCAGCTGTATAGGTCGATCGTCATGCAATGCCCCCATACCGTCCTCGGCTCCCTTTGTGCACCCGGTCCTGACCGGCGGCCGGAGATTCCCCCTCGGATCTCCGGCCGCCGGTCCGGCGGACCTCGTGGGAACGCCGGGGATGGCCTTCCAGGGGCGGGCCGCAGAATCGCGGGTCTGCGCGTTTCACCGGTCTCGAACCAAGACGGCCCATGCCCCCGTCTGGGACGGCCCGCTCCCCATCTGGCAAAGACCCATCGTGGTGGCGTGGTCAGCGGGGCGCATCGGTAGATGAACCGATCCGCGTACCGATTTGTGCATCATTCCTAATCGAGTAGCCGTCCGTGTCCTGTTGACTACACTCAAAGGGTCCCCCTGGTGGCCGGACTTTTGCGGCCTAGCTGACTGGAGGCGGCCTTGTCGCTGACCGCGACTCTGGAACGGCAAACGGGAAGACTGCCTGCGGAGCTCACCAGCTTCATCGGCCGGAAGGCGGAACTGGAGCAGGTACGGCGGCTCATCGACGGCCACAGGCTGGTGACCTTGGCGGGGCCGGGCGGGGTCGGCAAGTCCAGGCTCGCCGTGCGCACCGCGAGCCTGGCGCAGGACGCCTTCGACGACGGCGTGTCGTTCGTCGGTCTCTCCGGGCTGACGGAGCCGTCGCTGCTGGCGCAGACGATCTGCGACGCGCTCGGATTGGGCGAGCGGGCCGGCGAGCCCGCGGCCACGCGTCTCGCCGACCATCTCGCCGGCATGCGGCTGCTGCTCGTGCTCGACACCTGTGAGCACCTGGTCGACGAGTGCGCGATGCTGACCGAGGCGCTGCTGCGGGCGGCTCCCGGTCTGCGCGTCCTGGCGACCAGCCGTCAGCCGCTCGATGTGATGGGCGAGTACACGTTCCTGGTCGCGCCTCTCGGCATGCCGGAGGCGGGTTCAGGACGTCCGGACGCCGCCGACGGTGAGGAATGCGACTCGGTCAAGTTGTTCGCGGAGCGCGCCGCCGCGACCGTGCAGGGGTGGACGCTCACGCGGGACGACCGCGAAGTGGTCGTTCGTCTGTGCGACCGCCTCGACGGCATCCCGCTCGCGATCGAACTCGCCGCGGTGCAGTTACGTGCGTTCTCGCTGGACCAGGTGCTCGGGCGTCTCGGTACCCACCTGTTCCAGGTCCGTGGCAGGCGCACGAGCCTGCAGCGGCATCAGACGTTGCGTGCGACGGTCGACTGGAGCTACGAGTTGTGCTCGGCCGAGGAACGTTTGCTGTGGGCGCGGCTGTCGGTGTTCGCCACCGACTTCGACCTGGACGCGGCCGAGGACGTCTGCTCCGGGGACGGCCTGGCCGCTGAGCACATCGTTGAGGTGCTGACCGGGCTGCTTGAGAAGTCGATCGTCCAGCGCGCCGATCGTGGCGGCCGGGTCCGCTACCGGATGCTCGAAACGCTGCGCGAATACGGCGCCGAGCGCCTCACCGCGCGTGGCCCGGGAGAGGTGGACCGGCTGCGGCATCGCTGTTTCGACTGGTACGCCGAGTTGTTGCGCCGCGCTCGCACCGAACTGCCCAGCGCGGCACAGGTCGACTGGCTCGCATGGTTCGGCCGCGAGCGCGCCAACATCCGCGCGGTGCTCGGGCAGGTTCTGCCGACGGCCGACGAGGAAACGATCCGCGACGCGCTGGGCACCCTCGGCCGTTTCTGGGCGCTGAACGGCATCCTCGGCGAGAGTCGTCATTGGATGGACCGGCTGCTGGAAAGGCGCGACACCACGGGACGGGGCTGGTCGGACTTCCTCACGGTGGCCGCGTTGACGATGACGCTTCAGAACGATCTCGCCGTCTCGGGTGAATTGCTGGAACGGGCGCTGGCGCAGGCCCGGGCGGAGGACGACCAGGAGGGCGTCGCAGCCGCCTTGGGCGGTCAGGGCGTCGCCGCACTGTTCGCCGGTGACTTCGATCTGTCGCTGCAACTGCTGGGCACCGCCGACGAGATGTACGGCGAAGCCGGGAACGACGACCTGTTCATCCTGCTCACTGAGGTCTTCCGGGGGCTGGCGTACCTGTTCCGGAACGATCTCACCGCGGCGATCACGCACGCCGGTCAAGCCGTGCGGCTCGGCGAGGAGCGCGGGGAACTGTGGGCCCGCTCCTACGGCATGCTCGTATGGGGCCTCGCGCTGTGGCTCGGCGGCGACCTCGATGAGGCCATGGAGCGGCTCCGCCAGGCGCTGCGGATCAAACGCGACCTCGGAGACGAGTTGGGCATGACGCTGGGGCTGGAAGGGATCGCCGGGTGCCTGTGCAGCAGCGGCGAGTTTGTTCGGTCCGCCATGCTCCTCGGGGCGTCCGACAGGATGCGAGAGTCGACCCAGACGTCCTGGTTCGGCCCTCACCACGCGATACTCAGGGAAATCTACATCGACCAAACCGTGAAGGCCCTTGGACGGGAGCGGTTCCAGGCGGCCTTCGAGGAAGGCAAGCGGCTGCCCCTGGCGTACGCGATCGAAGACGCGCTCAGGGAGTCCACGACCGCCCCTGGCGAGCCCGCGGGCAAACCGGCCGACGCCGCTCATCCGCTCACCGAACGCGAGTTTCAGGTCGCGGGCTTGGTGGCCGAAGGACTGTCCAACCGCGACATCGCTGAGCGGCTCACGATCGCCAAACGGACCGCCGACTCGCACGTCGAGCACATTCTCGCCAAGCTCGGCTACTCCTCGCGCGCCCAGATCGCGGTCTGGATCACCGCCCAGGACAGCTCCCTCCCTTGACCACGACCGCCCCCTCCGACCGCTGTGCCATACCGTGAGCCGCAGAAGATGACCAGCCTCCCCACATCCTGAGCGGCCTGGTCCGCTGGGCACCCTTCAAATGGTGCCCAGAACCATCATCAATGGTCCTAGGCAACGCAATTTTACGGCGTGGTTGAGTGGACATTTAGCGGGATGGTGTCTGACTCCATTGCCAGGCGCCGGATGAAAACCTCGGTGGACACGGGGGGGAGAGATTTGAGGTTCGGGTAAACGGTGCGCTGCCACGATGCTACCGTCGTAATGACCCGGCATCGCGCAATGTGACGCTGGTCTGCCGCCATGCCGGACCGCGTATGGTCTGCGCGCAGCGGTCCGTCACGATGGAATCGTCGGAGGCGGGGGTCGGCGGCCGTAAGCGCGAGGTGAGGTCGGCACAGGATCGGAGGGCGATGGAAACAGACTCCGGATTGCCGCGCGAGGTCAACGCGAGCAGGGCGAACGACGCGCGTCTGTGCGACTTCGCCCTTGGGGGAAAAGACAATTTCGCCGCTGACCGAACGGCCGCGCTGAAATTGGCGGACGCGCTCGAAGAGGCGCGTTACCTGCTGTCCGAGTGGCACCGCTTCCGTGCCCGCGCTCTTGAGGCCTTGCTGGACGCGGGCGTCCGCCAGTTCCTCGATCTGGGCTGCGGCATGCCGGTGCGCGACAACGTCCACGACATCGTCCACGCCATGGCCCCGCAGGCCCGGGTGGTCTACGTCGACATCGACGCGGTCGCGGTCACGCACTTTCTGGCCCTCCTGTCGTCCAAGGTTCCTGCGGCCACCGCCGTCCAGGCGGACGTCCGGGACCCGGAGGGCGTTCTCGGTCATCCCGAGGTCGCCGCGCGCCTCGACCTCGACCGTCCGATCGGCATCCTGCTGATCGCGGTACTGCACCTGATCGGCGACGAGGACGCCCCGGACGGCGTCGTCGCCGGTTACCGTGAGGCGATGGCGCCCGGCAGTCATCTGGTCTACTCCGATCTCAGCGGCGAGGAGCAGCCGGCCGAAAGGGTGGCCACCTACCTGCGTATCGGTGACGAGATCGGCATCCCGGTCACCATGCGGGGGCGGACGAGGGCGTCCCAGTTCTTCACGGGGCTCGACCTGCTCGAACCGGGTCTGGTGTCCGCGCCCGACTGGCGTCCATCAGGCCCGTTCCGGCCACCCACACGGTGGCTGCTCGGAGGCGTCGGCCGCAAACCGTGAGTGACCTGCTCTCGCCCGGGTAGGGCGACCGGCGCCCCCATGGACACGGTGAGGGAGGCATCTATGGGCGAGCAGGTCGACCGTGAAGGCGCGGGAGCCCAGCGGGCCGAGGCCGAGCTGCCCACCCGCAGGAATCAGGAGGAGATCGAACGGCGCCTGGCCCACGGATTGGAAGGCGCTCCCACGATCAAGGACCGGACCATCTCGACCTTCGCGCGGGGCGAAATCCCGCATTTCGCCGGTGAGACCGGAACCTTCCTGAAGTGCCCCTACGTGGAGGACGTCCACGACGTGGGGGACGCGGAGGTGGCCGTGTTCGGCGTCCCGCTCGACGCCGGCGCGACCTACCGGCCGGGCACCCGGTTCGGTCCCCAGGGCATCCGCCGCTGCACCGGCCTGTTCGGCACCTACAGCTACGAACTCGGCGTGGACCTGCGCGAGCAGCTCAACATCGTCGACATCGGCGACGTGTTCACCATCCCGGGCAACCTGGAGAAGTCCTTCGACCAGATCAGCCAGGCGATGTCGCACGTGGTGTCGCATGAGGTGTTCCCGGTCGTCCTGGGCGGTGACCACTCGATCGGGTTCCCCACCGTGCGCGGCCTGACACCCCATGTGGACGGCAACGTCGGCATCATCCACTTCGACCGGCACGTCGACACCCAGGAGACCGACCTCGACGAGCGCATGCACACCACGCCCTGGTTCCATGCCACCAACATCAAGAACGCCCCGGCCACCAACCTCGTCCAGATCGGCATCGGCGGCTGGCAGTCGCCCCGCGCCGGCGTCAAGGTCGGCCGGGAGCGCGGCACCACGGTCATCACGGTCGGGGACGTCGAACGCGTCGGCGTGGAGAAGGTCGCCGAGACGGCGCTGGAGATCGCCTGGAAGAACGCCGAAGCGGTCTACCTCTCCTTCGACATCGACGTGATCGACGCCGGGTTCGTCCCCGGCACCGGCTGGCCGGAACCCGGCGGCCTGCTGCCCCGCGAGGCGCTCAACCTGGTCCGGCTGGTCTCCGAACCCGGCCTGGCCGGAATCGAGATCGTCGAATGCTCCCCGCCCTACGACTGGGCCGAGATGACCTGCCTGATGAGCAGCCGTATCGTCCTGGACAGCCTCGCCGTCCAGGTACGCGCCGGCAAACTCGGCAACAAGCCCTCCACTTCCGGCCGCGACGCGTGGGGCCCTTACCCGTCCTGACCGCAGGCACTCCGCCGGTCAGGCCTCGCCCAACACCGCCGACATGGGTTCGTCGTCAGGGCAGGAGCACCGCTGGGGGACGTGCGTCAGTCTTGCTCGGGATCGGCGTGTCCGCATGGTGGCAGGCGACGTAATGATCGTCAGCGATCTCTCGCAGGACGGGCTCTTCGTTTGCGCAGCGGGCGGTTGCCAGTGGACATCGAGTGCGGAAGCGGCAGCCCGATGGCGGGTCGACGGGCGAAGGGATCTCGGTGCCGAGGCCGTACCGGGGAGCTGTTGACGCCTTTCCAAGGCGTGGGATGGAACTCAGCAGCATGGCGGTGTAGGGGTGGCCGGGAGCCTCGTACAAGCTCGCGGCGGAGGCCACTTCGCAGATCTTGCCGAGGTACATGACCATCACACGGTCGCTCACCATCCTCACGACCGCGAGGTCATGGCTGATGAACAGCATCGACAGGCTCAACTGCGTCTTCAGGTCACTGAGCAGATTGAGGATCTGGGCCTGCACCGAGACGTCGAGCGCCGCGACCGGCTCGTCGCAGATGACGACCCGCGGCTCCAGCATGAGTGCGCGAGCGATCGAGACGCGCTGGCATTGGCCCCCGGAGAGCTCGGACGCGTGGCGCCTGCCGATCGTTTCGGGATCCAGTCCCACGGAGCGCATGGCGGTGCGCGCCGCCTCCCGCTGCTCCCGGCGGGTGCCCCGGCCCCAGATCTGCAGCGGCTCCGCGATGATGTCGAGGACCTCCCGCCACGGGTTGAGCGAGGCGACCGGGTCCTGGAACACCATCTGCAGGCGCGACCGGACCTGCCGCAGGGCGCCGGCCCGGAGCCCGGTCAGGTCATCGCCCTCGAAAAGCACGTGTCCCGCCGTCGGCTTCTCCAACTGGACGATGGCCTTCGCGATGGTCGACTTACCGGATCCGGACTCGCCGACCAACGCGAGCGTCTCACCGGGCAGGAGGTCGAAATCGACGCCCGAGACGGCGTGGACGCGCTTGCCCCCGCGCAGCGGGAACTCGACGACGAGGTCCTCGGCGCGCAGTACTGCTCCGGTGGCCCTCAAGTGGGCCTTTCCCGTGCCCGCCATCGTCAGGCTCCTCTCGCGACGTCGGTTTCGGCCACCGGCAGGCCGGCCGCCGTATGCCCTCGCGCGAGATTCGCGGCGAGGGCCTCGGACGCCGCGGGCCCGTCCAGCGGCAGATGGCATCGGTGACTGCGTCCGCCGGCGGTGGTCGCCAGGGGTGGCTCGGCGGTGAGGCATCTTTCGATGGCGTAGCGGCATCGGGACGCGAAACGGCACCCTGTCAGACGGCGCTCCGGCGGCAGCGGCTCGCCGGGGATCGTGGGGAGCCGGCCTCCCGCCGGCTTGTCCACGCTCGGCGTCGACTGCAGGAGTGCCGCGGTGTACGGCATCAGTGGCGCATCGAGGACCGCGGCGGTGGGGCCCGACTCGACGATCTGGCCGCTGTACATCACGGCGAGTTCGTCCGTCCTGCTCGATGTCGGGGGGTCCGTCGGTCGGCCGCTGGCGTTGGACATCGACGCGCTGCGCGGGATGCCGAGCCGCACGGTGCGGGTGACCATGGAATGTGCCGGGAACGGGCGGGCTCGCCTCACGCCGCGGCCGGTCAGCCAGCCCTGGATCGTCGAGGCGGTGGGTACAGCAGACTGGACCGGCGTTCCCCTTCGTGAGGTCCTCGCATTGGCCGGTCTGGACCGGTCGGCCGTCGAGCTGGTCTTCACCGGTGCGGATCACGGTGTTGAACGCGGCGTGGAGCAGGATTATCAGCGCAGCCTCCCCGTCTCCGAGGTCATGGCCGAGGACACGATCCTCGCCTACGAGATGAACGGCGCACCCCTGCCCGCTCAGCACGGGCACCCGCTGCGCCTGGTCGTACCGGGCTGGTACGGCATGGCGCACGTCAAGTGGCTCACGCGAATCACGGCTGTGGACCGGCCGTTCACCGGTTTCCAGCAGACTGTCGCCTACCGCCTCCGTCAGGACGCCGGCGAGGAGGGAGAGGCGGTGACGCGGATCGAACCGCGTGCACTGCTGATCCCGCCGGGTTTCCCCGACTTCATGTCCCGGCGACGGATCGTCCGGCCTGCGCCGATCACACTCCAAGGCAGGGCCTGGTCTGGTCGCGCACCGGTGAACGCCGTCGAGGTCAGCACCGATGGCGGCCGATCATGGGCACCGGCCGCCCTCGACGAGGGCGACGGTGGACCGTGGGCCTGGCGCTCCTGGACCATTGACTGGTCACCGTCCCCCGGCCGCCACCTGCTGTCGGCACGGGCCACGGACGAAGCGGGCAACGTGCAGCCGGACGGCCAAGCCTGGAATCGCGGCGGCTTCGCCAACAACGCCCCCCAAGAGGTCGAGGTCGTCTGCCTCCCCGGCGAACATCGCGGCCTTCGGCGGTGAGGCGGAAGAGCAGCCCGAACACCGCCTCATGGTTCGCGGCCCGGGCATGGCGCGCCAACTAGGGCGACCACGGGCAGGAGGAGCCATCGGGCGAAGCAGGCGTCGTCACCGAGTTCGGTGTACCACCGCACACGCAGCATGTACTTGCCTCGGATCATGGGGAGGACGAGGCCCGGATCGAGCCCCGGCGTCATCGGTGGTCTTGAGGCAGGAAACGGCCCTGGGGTAGCCGGCAACAACTCGGTGGCGTGTGCGCCCGCGCCGTCGGCTGCCGCACTGAACAGCGCGAGTTCCCCGCTGCGCACCTCGATCACGTCACCCGGATCGTCCTCGTCAGCGGGAAAATTGAGCGCGTCGAGGATGTGCGATCCGTAGTCCGGGCCTGACACCTGAACGACGGCCAGCGCACCGTTCTCGTTTGTGGTGAAGACCTCCAGCCATCCCTCATCGCCGACAACGCCGTCAGAGCAGTATGGATCAACTGTCGGCGACGTGTGTGGAACCAGAGGAGCGGCAGGCTAGGGTCGGCCGGTTTCATTCAGCGTCTGTGGGTGGTTGGATTCCGGCGATGAGGTTGAAGGCGCCTGTGAGCATGTTGAGAGTGACCAGGCCGACGACCTCGGCGATGATCCGGTCGCTCCATTGGTGTTCGCGTAGCGCGGTCACGTCGTCGTTGGTGATGGACGATGGCTCGGTCAGGACGCGGAGCGCGTATTCGATGAGTGCGGCTTCGCGGGCGTCGGTCGAGGTGCCTTGACGGGCCAGGGCGATGTCGGTTTCGGTCAGGCCGGCCGATCGTGCGGCGTCGGTGTGCGCCGCCAGGCATGTGCCGCAACCGATCCATTCCTGTGCCGCGAGGGAGAGCTTCTCGCTCAACGGGCGCGGCAGCTTGGCGCGTTTCATCGCCCGGGAGAAGTCCAGGTAGCCCTGGAGCAGGGCGGGAGAATGGGCCATGGTGCTGATCATGTCCCCGGCGGAACCGTGGCGGTCGATGATGTCGGTGAGGAGTTCCCTGGATTTGGCCGGGGCGTCGGCGGGGGCGAGTGTGTGCAGATTTCGCATGGTGTCGCCTTGGATTCTGTTCGGGTGCGGGTCTGAAGGGCGTAGCGGCCGCGCCGCCGGGTAGAGCGTCCGGCGGCGCCGCGCGGAATTCCTTTGAAGCTCGGCTGTGCCATTCGTTCGTGGTTTGTCTCAGCGTCTGCGGGTCGTCTCACGGTCGTCGGCCAAGGTCGCGGTTCCCGGCTCCGGGCGGGGGGTGCGCAGGGTGGCGGCGGCCAGGACGGCTCCGGTGAGGGCGATCAGGCCGGCGCCCATGAAGGCGGCGGAGAAGCCGTCGGTGAGTGCGGGCAGGTCGCCGAGGCGGTCGGCGCCGTTGGCGGTGGCGATGGCGGTCATGGCGGCCAGGCCGAGCGCGGAGCCGACCTGGTAGCCGGTGTTGACGATGCCGGACGCCAGGCCCCCCTCCTCGGGACGGGCGGCGGAGATCGCCGTGCCCAGCGAGGGGATGAAGGCCAGCGACATGCCCAGCGCGGCGACCAGCGAGGCGGGCAGTACGTCGATCCAGAACGTGCCGTCGGAACGGATCAGTGACAGCCAGCCCATTCCGACGGCCAGCACGGCCAGCCCGGCGACGGTGACGGCCTTGGGGCCGAAACGGTTGATGACGCGTGGGGCCAGGACGATCATTCCGAGCATGATCAGCACGGTCATCGGCAGCAGGGCGGCTCCGGAGGGGAAGGCGCTGTAGTCCAGGACCTGCTGCAGGTAGAGGTTGAGGAAGAACCACATCGGGATCCACGCCGCGCCGAGCAGCAGCTGGGCCAGGTTGGCGGCGCCCAGGTTCGGCGCGCGGAAGATCGACAGCGGCATCAGCGGCTGCCGTCGGGCGGACTGGATCCACAGGAACGCCGCGAGCAGCACGATCCCGGCCGCGATCACGGTCCAGGTTTCGGCCGAGCCCCAGCCGACCTCGGGCGCGCGCACGATCGCGTACACGGTGGTGCCGAGTCCAAGGGTGACGGTGACGGCGCCGACCAGGTCGACCGAGCCCCGTGCCCCGCCGCCGCCGGGCATCAGGAACGGTGCGGCGGCCAGCGCGATGAGGGCGATGGGGATGTTGATGTAGAAGACCCAGGGCCAGGAGGCGTACTCGGTGATGACGCCGCCGAGGAAGACGCCGGCGGTTCCGCCGGCGGGAGCGGCGGCGCCGTACAGGGCCAGTGCTTTGGTGAGCTCGCGGGGCTCGGACCCGAACAGCATCATCAGCAGCGTCAGCGCCGCCGGTGCGATGAGCGCCGCACCGGCGCCCTGGACGGCGCGTCCGGCGAGTTCGACGCCCACGTCGCCGGCGGCCCCGGCCATGGCGGAGCCGGCGAGCAGGATGAGCCAGCCGGTGCCGAACATCGTCCGGGCGCCGAACAGGTCCGACAGCCGGCCGCCGAGCAGCAGCAGGCCGCCCAGGGCGATGACGTAGGCGTTGAACACCCACGACAGGTTCTCCTGGGAGAACCCGAGGTCCTCCTGGATGCGGGGGAGGGCCACCCCGATGATCGACGTGTCCATGATCACCATGAACTGGGCGAGGGCGATGAGGGCGAGCGCCCACCAGCGACGTGAGGCCGGGGGAGCTGTCGTGCGGGACATGAGCGTCACCTTCCTTATACACCTGGGGGGTATCAATGAGAGGTCCATACCCTAGGGGGGTAGTGCCGAAACGGCAACCCCTGGCTGCTCTCAGATGTGGGTTGGGTGGCTCTGGCGGACGCGTTGACCTCGGATGGCGAGGTGCGTCAGCGCCCGCCGGGCGGAGGCGCCGACCTGCGGGAGATCGAAAACTTATACAGGGTAGGGGTAGTTATGGCCCTCGGCCGGTGCCTCGCGCGCTCAGCCGTGCGTCGTGGGGGACGGCGGGCGGGGTCCGCTGGTGAACAGGACGGAGTTGATGTAGCGCCTGCCGGGCCGCAGCATTCGGCTGACAAAACCGCGGTTCAGTTCGTGCACCGTGTCGCGCTGGTGGGCGGTGAGGTCGAAATCGGCCAGCGGTGTCCAGCCGGAGTCCAGGAGCACGTGGCCGGTGTAGCTCCAGCTCCGCATCAGGGCGATCACGTCCGGCATCTGCCCGTGCCGCTCCTCCACCTCGACCAGCAGGGTGGGCCGGTCGCGCGCGATGGTCTCACCGGCGCCGAGCAGCGCGTTCAGTTCGTGCCCCTCGACGTCGAGCTTCATGAAGCGGACGTCGGTGAGCCCCAGGCTGTCCACGGTGACCCGGGCGACGCTCACGGGACGGCCGGTGCGGCCCGATACCGAGGAGACTCCGGCCAGGGCACCGCCGTCGGGGATCCACAGGTCGATCTCGCCGCACTCGTCGGACGCGGCGGCCTGCACTACCTCGACCCTCGGGAACGTGCGGCGCAGCAGCGCGGCCAGGTGCGGATCGGCCTCGATGGTCACCACCCGGTCCGCCCGGCCCGCCAGGCGCCGCGTCCACGGACCGAACCAACCCCCGACGTCGACCGCGGTGCCCCCGGCCGGCACGTACTCGGGCAGCCGCCCCAACTCGGGCTCAAGCCGCGGATAGACCGCCCGCACGAGGCGGCCGACCAGTCCCGCCGGTAACGTCGCCGAGAGCCGGGACCCCAAGGTCGCGCGGCCGATCGCCGCCGCGGGCGATCCGGCGGCCGGCTCCTCCCGTTCCGGAGTCGAGTCGAGGACGTCGTCGATCAACAGCCCGCTCCGTCACGTAGTAGCGCCCAGTGGGCCTTCGGGGACCGTCCGTCAACCGACGCGGGCAGGCGTAGTCCGAATTCGCATTGGCGAGAGAGATCACCACGTCGCTGATCTCTGCGGAAGCGAACGGAGGACCGGGCTGGGCAGGTCAGACGACTGACGACCAGGCGCGATAATACTGCGCATCGTGCCCGGCGTCACCGGCTATGACGTAATTCGGCGCGCATTCGCGGCGATTACGACATGGTTGACAAAGTCTGCGTGTTCAGGCTCCCGTTTTCGTGCACTCTGGCTGAACAGGGTCGTGGATCTGCGCGATTGGACACGCCTTTCACCGACTCGTCATTGCGAGTTCGGAGGTCTGCTTCAGTACACGGCCGGCCTCGGTCAGCCGGTTCGGGCCAAGGTGTCGATCGCGGTGACGTCTTCCTTTGTGAGGCCGAAGCCGTCCAGGTCGAAGTTGGCGGCTATGTGCTCGCGGCGCGAGGACCGGGGGAGGATCACGATGTCGTGCTCCAGATGCCAGCGGAGGACGATCTGGGCGGGCGTGGCTCCGTGCCGCTGAGCGATCTCGGTCAGGACCGGATCGCGCAGATCAGTGTTCTTCAGCCCGCTGTAGCCCTCCACGACAACGCCGCGGCGACGGTGCTCCTCCAGCAGGTCGGGGTCGTGCTGCCCCGGACTCCACGGGATCTGGTTGACGGCCGGCTGCTCTCCGGTGGCCTCGGTCAGGCGGTCGATCTGCGCAGGGCTGTAGTTGCTGACCCCGACATTGCGGACCAGGCCTGCGTCCCGTGCGGACAGCAGTTCCTGCCACGTCGACACGAACTCCTCCTCGCCGGTCGGCCAGTGGATCAGCCAGAGGTCCACGTAGCCGGTGTCGAGCAGCCGCAGGCTCGACTCCAGGGTGCGCCGGGCATGCCGGGCGTCCTTCGGGCGCAGCTTGGTGGTGATGAAGACCTGGTCCCGGTCCACGCCGTCGTCCTTCACGGCTCTGCCGACGTCCGCCTCGTTCCGATACAGGGTCGCGGTGTCGATGTGCCGGTAGCCGATCTCCAGTGCCGCGCGCACCGACTCGTAGGTCGTCTTGGGCTGCAGCTCCCAGGTTCCGAAACCGATCAACGGCAGCGCAGCGCCACCGGGCAGATTCACAGTCCGAGTCATGTACGGCATTCTGCCCCCCGGCATCGGTGCCCAAGCATGTGTACGCTGGTACATATGGCTGCCGATCCGGATGGTCGCTCGATGCGCGAGCGGATGCTCGCCGGTGACCCGTACATCGCCGATGACCCGGAGCTGGCCGAACTCAGCCTGCGGGCCATGGATCTGATGGAGGCGTTCAACTCGACGTCGGCCCGTGATCCGCGGAAGCGCCGCCGGCTGCTCTCCGCGTTGCTCGGCGCGGTCGGCGAGGACACGGAGATCCGGGCGCCGCTGCGCGTCGACTACGGCGCCCACATCCGCGTCGGCGCACGGTCGTTCGCCAACTTCGGTCTCGTCGCTCTGGACGTCGCGCCGATCACCATCGGCGACGACGTGCAGATCGGTCCGAACGTGCAGCTGCTCACCCCGACGCATCCGGTGGATCCAGGGCTTCGGCGGGCGAAGTGGGAGGCCGCGGAACCGATCGCCATCGGTGACAACGTGTGGCTGGGCGGCGGGGCGATCGTCCTGGGCGGGGTCACGATCGGGGAGAACACCGTCGTCGGCGCCGGCGCGGTGGTCACCCGGGATCTGCCGGCGAACGTCGTCGCGGTGGGCAGTCCCGCCCGCGTGGTCCGCACGATCGAGGCCGACGGGGCATGAGCGGCACGCGGTCACCGTCGCCCGCCCCGCGTCGGCCACGCCGGCACGACCCCGGACGGCGCGACCGGCTGATCGACGCCGCGCTCACCGTCATCGCCGAGCGCGGCGTCGCCGGGACGACGCACCGGGAGATCGCCCGCGCCGCGGACGTCCCGCTGGGCTCGATGACCTACCACTTCACGTCCCTGGACGAAGTGCTCGCCGAGGCGTTCACGCGGCATGCCGAGTCGGTGGCCCGCGTCTTCGACGAGCGTCTGAGCGCCGCACGGAACCGGGCGGAGGCGGTCGAGGCCGTCATCACGCTGGTGTCGGACGACCTGCTCGGCTCACGGCACGACCTCGTCCTCACCGTGGAGCTGTACGCGGCCGCGGCGCGCAACCCGGCACTGAAGGCCGTCACGCAGGCGTGGATGGCGCGCAGCCGCCGGGCGCTGGAGCGCCACTTCGACGCCGCGACCGCCCGGGAGGTCGACGCGCTCATCGAGGGACTCGTCCTGCACAGCGCCCTGTCGACCGACCTGATGACGTCCGGGCAGATCCGCCGCGCCGTCCACCGGTACCTCCGCTGATCCCTTGCGGCGCGGGTTCGGCGGCCGTCGCGATTCCGGCTCGTGGTAGTCAGGAGGGATGGCCACCCAATCGCCCCTGCTGCTCGCGCTGGATCTGACCGGCACCTTCGCCTTCGGGCTGAACGGGGCGCTGACGGCGGTGCGCGCGGTGCAGCTCGACGTGGTCGGCGTCGTGGCCCTCGGGATGATCACGGCGTTGGGCGGCGGGGTCATCCGGGACGTCATCATCGGTTCGTTCCCGCCCGCCACGTTCGTGGACTGGCGCTACTTCGCCCTCGCCTCGGTCGGAGGTCTGCTCGCGTTCGCGTTCAGCCGGTTCCTGGATCGGCTGGAGGGGCCGATCACGGTGTTGGACGCGATCGGGTTGAGCACGTTCGCGGTCATCGGGGCGAGCAAGGCACTGACCCACGGGCTGGGGATCGGGCCAGCGCTGGCGCTGGGTGTGGTCACCGGGGTGGGCGGGGGCACGATCCGGGACATCCTCATCGGACGGATCCCATCGGTGCTGCGCAGCGACCTGTACGCGATTCCGGCCCTGGTCGCGGCCGGGATCACGGTCGCGACCACTCAGCTGGACGTTTACGGCCTGCCCGCAGCGCTGGGCGCCGCGGCGGTCTGCTTCACCATCCGGATGCTCGGCGTCCACCTTGAACTCAACGCACCGGGTCCGCCGTGGAGAGGCCCCGGCACCGATCCGCCCGAGCCGGACCCCGCCGACCGGCACTGAGTCAGGGGGCCAGCCAGGCCAGGGCGGCGACGACCAGCGCCTCAGTCCCGGCGTCCAGCGTGGGCTGGATGACGGGAGCGAACTTCGGTGAATGGTTCACCGGGACGTCCTGGTTGATGCGGCCGGCGGCCTCGGCCCGGTGGTAGGCGTCGGGGTCGACGCCGCCGAGCCCCCAGTAGGTGTAGGGCACACCCAGGGCGGACGGGATGTCGCTGAAGTCCTCGCTCGCGGTCTGCGGGCCCATCGGCTGCGACCTCTCGCCGAAGACGTCGGCGAACGCCCGCGCCACCCTGTCGGTCGCAGCGGGATCGTTGTTCGTCAGAGGGAAACGCCCGAACAGCTCGAACTCCGGCTCCTGAGGGCAGGCCGAGGCGTCGCACTCGGCGATGACGATGCGGCGTATCGCGTCCAGGATCCGGCGCCTGGTCTGCTCGCTGTAGCAGCGCAGGTTGAGCTGGAGTACCGCCGTGTCGGGGATGACGTTGCTCGCCGTCCCCGCTTGGATGCTGCCGACCGTCAGCACCGCGGTCTCCCCGGGCGGGGTCTCGCGGGAGATGACGGTCTGCAGCCGGATCACGATCATCGCCGCCAGCACCACCGGATCGACCGTCGCGTGCGGCATCGAGCCGTGCCCACCGTGCCCGTGCAGGGTGATCCGCATGCTGTCGGCGGCCGACAGGGTCGGCCCGGCGCGGGTGCCGAGCTGCCCGGCCGGTGCGGGCAGGACGTGCTGGGCCAGCGCCACGTCCGGGGCCGGGATGAGGTCGGCGAGACCGTCGTCGACCATTCCCCGGGCGCCGTCGCCGGTCTCCTCGGCCGGTTGGAACAGCGCGACCACGGTCCCGCTCCATTGCCCGGGGGCCTCCGCCAGCAGCGTCGTGGCGCCCAGCAGGCAGGCCACGTGCACATCGTGTCCGCAGGCATGGGCCACCGGTACCTCGTCGCCTCTGGAGTCCGTGGCCGTGGCGGTGCTGGCGTAGGCCAGCCCGGTCGCCTCCCTGACCGGCAGGGCGTCCATGTCCGCGCGCAGCAGCACCGTGGGGCCGTCGCCGTTGCCCAGCACCCCGACCACACCGGTGCCGCCGACGAACTGGTGGACGTCGAACCCGGCCTTGCCGAGCCGCTCGGCGACCTTCCCGGCGGTCCGCCGTTCCTGATGGGACAGCTCGGGGTGCCGATGCAGATCCCGGTAGAGCTCCTCCTGCCATTCCCGTACGGTGTCCAAGCCGCCCAGCACGGACGATGCGGACGATGTGACCGTCATGGTGCCTCCTGGTGATCTCCCGCGACATACCCCGTCCGGGCCCGTACCCACCAGCGAGGCCGCCGGGCGTTGCCTGTCGGTGGGCGGTCGTAGGGTCGGGGTATGTCGCGGCAGCGTTTCGAGCAGGCCATGCAGCTCATGCGGAAGAGTGACACGCAGGTCCGGGAGGACGCGTTCGACTTTCTTCGCGAGCACGCCGATGCTTATGTGGATGAGCTGATCGCGGAGTTCACGGCAGAGGACGACCAAGGCCTGCGCTGCTGGCTGCTGGAACTCGTCGCCGAGGCCCGGTCGCCGAAGGCGCTCGGCCTGTTCCGCGATCAGTTGGAGGGCATGGACGAGTCGTTGCGGTTCTGGGCGGTCCGCGGTCTGGAGATGCTCGACGACCGGGAGGCGGAGCAGGCGCTCGACCAGGCGCGCGCCAACGGCTGGATCGGCTGACGGCGACGGCGCCCCGCGGCCGGGGGGCGTCGCAGGACGCGGGGTCCTTCGTTCACTTTTCCCGGACGAAGCCGTGGCGGGCCAGGAGGTCGGCGAGGTGGTGGCCGGCCGCCGTCAGCAGCGTCCCGCAGCCGCGGCACGCCCGGCAGGTCTCCTCCTCGGGGCCCTGCGGCCGTGCCTTCATGTGGTCGTCGATGGCCCGGTCGATGGCGGCGACGATGGAGGGTTCGGCGGCGGGTCCGGCCGGTCCCTGCCCGCCCGGCGCCTGCCCGCCCGGCGCCTGCCCGCCCGGCGCCTGCCCGCCCGGCGCCTGCCCGCCCGGTCCGTGCCCGCCCGGTCCGTGGGGGACGTGCTGGTAGGCGGTCGTGTCCGGGTTGAGGTCCGCCGCCCGGCGTGCGGCCTGGGCGACTCTGACCAGTTCGTCCGCCTGCCGGTGCCACAGGCGCCACTCCTCGCGGACGGTCTTGCCCGTGCCGCCGCACGTTCCGCATCCGGTTTCGAGTGCCGCGAGGAACCGCACCCACGGGTCCGCCGAGCCGGCCGCCGCATCGCCCGGCGTGGTCATCTGACGCGCGCCTTCACAGACTCTCCGTCCACCGCAACTCCGGATCTCGAGTTCCGGCTGGGCTCCCTCGGCGAGTCATACGGACATCGGCGTCACGGGGTTCGATCCCTGCGGGGGACGCTGCCCGCGGCGAGGACGGCGGCCAGGGCCGCGGTCCCGGTGAGGACGGCGAAGAGGGCGGGGTAGCCGCCGAGCGCGGCGGCTAGGGCCGCGCCCGCGAAGGGGGAGAGGGCGGCGGCGGTGGTGATGGGCGCGGCGAGGATGCCGGAGAGCGCGCCGTAGGCGGTGGTGCCCCAGCGGTCGGAGACGGCGGTGGCCTGCAGGAGGGTGGCGATGCCGCGGGTGGTTCCGGCAAGGACGGCCATGGCGGTGAGCAGGGCGATGGGGCCGGGCAGGACGGCCAGGGCGAGGGTGGTGGCCGCGGAGAGTCCGAGGACCCAGACGGTGCGGGCGCGGACGCCGGTGCGGCGGGTCAGGAGGCCGTAGCAGAGGCGTCCGGCGACCTGCCCGACGCCGCCGAGGCCCAGCGCCCAGGCTGCGGTGCTCGCGCCGGCGCCGCGTGCGGTCAGCAGCGGGATGAGGTTGATCATCACGGCGTACATGGCGAAGGCGGAGAGGGTGAGCGAGGCGGTGAGCAGGAGGAAGGGGCGGCTGCGCGCGACTGCGGCGACGTTGCCGGGCGCGGCCCGGTCGCCGTGCGGGGTATGCGTGCCGGGTGGCCAGGGGCGGCGCAGGGCGATCGCGTGAAGCGGGATCGTGACGGCGGCGAGGATCGCGGCGAGGACGAGGTAGGTGCCGCGCCAGGTCAGGTGGGAGGCCAGGGCGTCGGTGAGGGGTGCGAAGACGGTGCTGGCCAGCCCGGCGACGAGGGTGAGGGTGGTCAGCGCGGGGACGTGGCGTGGTGCGTAGTAGCGGGTGAGGGCGGCGAAGGCGGGCTGGTAGAGGACGGCGGTCATGGCGGTCCCGGCGAGCAGCCATGCGGCGGCGAAGGCCCACGGGCCGGGCGCGGCCGCGATCGCGAGGACGGAGAGGACGGCCAGGACGGAGCCGCCGGTCATGATGGCATGCGGGCCGCGCCGGTCCAGGACGCGGCCGAGGGGGATGCCGCCGAGGGCCGCGACGACGAGGGCGGCGGAGAACGCGGCGGTGGTGGCGGACGTGGACCAGCCGGTGTCGCGGGCGATCGCGGGGGCCAGGACGGGGAAGGCGTAGTAGAGGACGCCCCAGCTGGTGATCTCGGTGACGCACAGCGCGATCAGCGGCGCGCGGGAATGGGCCAACATATCAATACTTTATAATGTGTCAATTTGTTGATGTCTGAGCTACGATGACGATCGCGGAGAGGGGGCGACCATGACCGGGCCGACGACCGGCTCCACGGCAGGGCCGCAGCCGGACGAGGTGGGCGGGCCGTCCTGCGCGGCGGCCGTGGTCCAGCCCAGCGACAAGCTGCGCGACTTCCTCAAGGCCCTGGCCAGCGAACAGCGCCAGCAGCTCATGGAACTGTTCGCCGGCGGCGTCGAACTCACCGTCGGCACGGTCGCCCAGCGCATGGGCATCGGCCAGTCCAACGCCTCGCAGCAGCTCGCCCTGCTCCGCCGCGGCGGCCTGCTGGCGTCCCGCCGGGTCGGCAAGGAGGTCCGATACCGCGTCGACGTCCCCACCGTCGAGAAGTCCCTGACCGAACTCCAGGACTACCTCCGCGGCTGCTGCCCGCCCACCGTGGACTGACGGCACGGCCCGGTCAGTCATGAACGGCCTCCGCGGCACGTCCCGGGTCAGGCGACGCGGGCCGGGCGGGGTGGCGGCGCAGAGCGCGGACCAGCAGAGGGACGCCGACCGCGGCGGGCAGGAACCAGAAGCTGATCGGCGGCAGCAGTTCCCATAGGGGCAGGCGGGGGCCGTTGTCGACGTAGAAGCCGGTCAGCATGGCGATGTAGCTGATCGCCATCGAGGTGATGTGGTGACGCGGCCAGCCGCGCCACCGCCGTCGCCGTGCGGCGAACCCCGTCCCGGCGGCCGCGAGGGCCAGGGCGCCCAGGACCAGCAGGTAGGCGGTGTGCGGCCGGGCCAACGCGATGCCGGTCGCGGTCGCGACCAGGACGAGCAGGGCCAGCAGGTACGTCCTGCCGCCGCGAGGGTGGGCACCCGGGCGTTTTGGGGCGAGCGCCGCGGTGGCTCCGGCGATGACGGCGGTCAGGCCCGCGGCGATATGGACGACGATCACGGCTTCCAGCAGCATCGCCGGTCACCCCTCACCGGCGGAATCGTCCAGATCCGTGAGGAACCGGGTCAGCTCGGCGGCGAACGGGCCGGGCTGTTCCTCCATGAGCAGGTGGCCGGTGCCCGGCAGGACGACGAAGCGGACGGCGCCGGGGATGTCGGCGTGCAGGCGTTCGCCCCAGCGGGGCGGGAAGTGCACGTCGTGTTCGCCCCACATGATCAAGGTCGGGCGCGTGAAGCGGCGCAGGCCGTCCAGGGCGGTGCCGGTGCAGGCCTGGTTGGCGGGGTCGAGCTGGGCGGCCAGGAAGCGGCGGGTCTTGGCGCGGCGGTGCCGGGTGGACAGGTTGGCGGCGGTGTAGCCGTCGACCAGTTCGTCGGTCAGTGCCGTCCGGTCGTGGACGGCCTTGCCGGACGCCAGCGCCCACCGGAACACCCTGCGCCGCGACCACGTCCACAGCACGAGCGGGCCGAGCAGGGGGATCTGGGTGGCGCGCACGAACGGCCGTTCGTCGGCCGAGGGCCAGTTGTCGTAGGCCTCCGCGTCGGCCAGGACCAGTGCGCTGATCCGGCCGGGGTGTGCGGCGGCCATCAGCTGCGCTATCGCGCCGCCCTGGTCGTGCCCGACCACGGTGACCCGCTCCAGGCCGAGGTGGTCCAGCAGCCCGAGGACGGCGTCGAGCTGGGCGGGCAGCCGCCAGTCGGCGCCACGCGGGGTCTCGGTGTCGCCGAGGCCGAGCAGGTCGGGCGCCAGGCACCGGAACCGCCCGCGGAGTTCGGCGATGACGTTGCGCCAGACGAACGAGGAGAACGGGCAGCCGTGCAGCAGCAGTACCGGCGGGCCGTCGCCTACGTCCAGGTAGGCGATGCGGTTCGCGCCCACGCGGGCGTGCCGCTTGGCCGTTACCTGGGTTTCACGGGTTCGCATCGCCGGCCACCGCCGTCTCCTCGGTCAGACACAACGCCAGGTCCAGGACGGCGGGTACGCAGGGGTCGGCGATCGAGTAGAAGATCCGGTTGCCGTCCCGCCGCGCGGTCACGATGCCCCGGTCGGCCAGGCGCTGGAGCTGGTTGGAGACCGCCTGGGGGCGCATGCCCACCTGCTCTGCCAGCTCGCCGGCCGGCACTTCGCCGTCCCGGTGCAGCGCGTGCAGCAGCCGCAGCCGCGTGTCGTTGCCGAGCACCTTGAACAGGCCGACGAGCCGCCCGGCCTGTGCGGACGAGATCAGCGGCCGGTCCGCCAGGGCGGGCTTGCCCGCCTTGGCCGACGGCAGTGCCGGTTCGCATCCGTGGACGTTCGCCTCCATGGCGCCACTATTACACAAAGTTGTGTAGTTGTGTAGTTGGATCGTGGCCAGAGGTGGATGGGCACCGGTTCGGGGAGCTGCTAACGTATCACTCCATGGTGATGTCAGTTGAGACTGATGTATTGAGGGTGCTGGCGGATCCGCTGCGTGCGCGCATCGTGACCTTGCTCGCCGGTGAGGCGCTGTGCACGTGCCACCTGGTGGAGGAGACCGGCGCCAGGCAGACCAACATCTCCAACCACCTGCGGGTTCTGAAGGACGCCGGGCTGGTGGAGACCGAGCCGTGCGGCCGGTTCACCTACTACCGGCTGCGCCCCGAGGCCCTGGACTCCCTGGCCGAGCGGCTCGGCGAACTGGCGGCGAAGGCCCGCGCCACTCGTGGCGGCGACATCAGGAGGCCCTGCCCGTGACCACCACCGAACCGGCGGCGCCGCAGACTGATGCCGCCGAGTCCGGCCTGGCGGGCCGGTTGTCCACACTGGACCGGTTCCTGCCGGTGTGGATCATCGCCGCGATGGCGGCCGGTCTCGGGCTCGGCCGCGCGGTGCCCGGCCTGGACGACGCGCTGTCCAAGGTCGAGGTCGGCGGCATCTCGGTGCCGATCGGGCTGGGGCTGCTGGTCATGATGTACCCGGTGCTGGCCAAGGTCCGCTACGACCGCCTCGACACCGTCACCGGCGACCGCCGGCTCATGGTGTCCTCGCTGGTGCTCAACTGGCTGATCGGCCCGGCGGTGATGTTCGCGCTCGCCTGGACCTTCCTGCCCGACCTGCCCGAGTACCGCACCGGGCTGATCATCGTCGGGCTGGCCCGGTGCATCGCGATGGTCATCATCTGGAACGACCTGGCCTGCGGTGACCGCGAGGCCGCCGCCGTCCTGGTCGCTCTGAACTCGGTCTTCCAGGTCATCGCGTTCGGTGCGCTGGGCTGGTTCTACCTCAAGGTGCTGCCCGGCCGGCTCGGCCTGGCCACCGACGAGGTGCAGTTCTCCACCGGCACGATCGTGGTGAACGTGCTGGTGTTCCTCGGCGTCCCGCTGCTGGCCGGGTACCTGACCCGCCGCACGGGGGAGAGGGCCCGCGGACGCGACTGGTACGAGAACCGGTTCCTTCCGCGCATCGGCCCGGTCGCGCTGTACGGGCTGCTGTTCACCATCGTCATCCTGTTCGCCCTGCAAGGCGACGCCATCACCGGCCGGCCCGCCGACGTCGCCCGCATCGCAGTGCCGCTGCTGGTCTACTTCACGCTGATGTGGGGCGGATCGTTCGCCCTCGGCCACGCGATCCGGCTGCCCTACCCGCGGACCGCGACGCTGGCGTTCACCGCCGCCGGCAACAACTTCGAACTGGCCATCGCGGTGGCCATCGGCACCTTCGGCGTCACCTCCGGCCAGGCCCTGTCCGGCGTGGTCGGCCCGCTCATCGAAGTCCCGGTCCTGGTCGCCCTGGTGTACGTCTCCCTGTGGCTGCGCCGCCGCCTCACCACGCCCGACCCGCGAGGAGCCTGATGCCCGACAAGCCCAGCGTCCTGTTCGTCTGCGTCCACAACGCCGGACGGTCCCAGATGGCCGCCGCCTACCTCACCCACCTCGCCGGCGACAAGGTCGAAGTCCGCTCCGCCGGATCGGCCCCCGCCGACCAGGTCAACCCCGCCGTCGTGCAGGCGATGGCCGAAGAGGGCATCGACGTCTCCGCCGAAACGCCCAAGATCCTCACCGTCGACGCCGTCCAGGCCTCCGACGTCGTCATCACCATGGGCTGCGGCGACACCTGCCCCGTCTTCCCCGGCAAGCGCTACCTCGACTGGGAACTCGACGACCCCGCCGGCCAGGGCGTGGACGCCGTCCGGCCCATCCGCGACGAGATCCGCGGCCGCATCGAGCGGCTCGCCGCCGAACTCACCGCCGGACCCGGCCGGTGACCGGGCCGAGCCGCCGCGCTCTCAGCCGGTCAGGAGGGTGCGGGTGAGATCCCGGTAGGGCGTCTTCATGGGGAGGTCGCGTTCGATGTGGACGTGGCGGCGGGTGGCGGTGACGTCGACGTTCCGGATGGGGTCGTGGCCGGTCTTCTCGTGGGTCTCCCACCACAGGGCCACGCCGCGCCGCTGCCAGGCGGGGACCTCGTTGAAGTTGACGCCGCGGGCGAAGAGCAGTTCGTTCTTGGCCGAGGTCGACGTGCGTTCCAGGTCGCGGCTCGCCTGGCGGGCGGACCGGCCCTCATCGCGGAGCGTCCAGTAGCACCAGCCGTTGAGGGCGCAGCGGGCCGCGTCGGCCTGGCGCCAGGACAGGTAGTCGACGACGTCGTCCAGGTCGGTGCCCAGCCAGACGCGTGCGTCGAAGACGGCCGGTTCGCCCGCGGCGTGGGTGAAGGCCGCGGTGGCGATCCCCGCCGACAGGGACACGAGCTTCTCCATTTCGCGGCCGAACAGGTCGAACGACGGGTCGAGCACGACGGAGATCTCGTCGCTCTCGGTATAGGCGTACCGGCCGCCGAGTTCGGTGAGCAGGGCTTGTGCGGTGCCGGTCATCAGCTCGGAGAAGCGCGGGTCGAAGGGTTTGTCGAAGCGGGCTTCGGTGTAGCGGGAGAACGAGCGTCCGTCCACGCGGACGATGGTCCACGCGCCCGGGAGCAGCTTCATCGAGTGGAACCACTCCCGGGAGCGCATGCGCGTCTCAAGATCGCCGGTTCTCATCCGCTTCTCCTCGCCGTGGGGTTCGAGGGTTCCATACGAGCCGGTGGGCGGGCACCCGGAATTCGCCCCGCCGTCTGGGCGCCATGGATTCCCGGGACTACAGGGAGCTGGTTTCGGGGGGCGGGTCGGTCGGGGTGCGGCGTTCCAGGAAGATGACGTCGCGCCAGCGGCCGTGGTGGCGGGCGATGCGTTCTCGCGTGCCGACGATGCGGAAGCCCGCTCGCTCGTGGAGCGCGAGGCTGGCGGAGTTCTCCGGGAAGATGGCGGTCTGGATGGTCCAGATCCCGGCGGACTCCGTGGAGTCGATGAGGGCCCGGAGCAGGGCGGCGCCGATGCCGTGCTGCCGCCGTCCCGGATGGACGTAGACGGAGTGCTCGACGACGCCGGCGTAGACGCGGCGGCTGGAGACGGGGGACACGGCGACCCAGCCGGCGATCTCGCCGGTGGCGGCGTCGACGGCCACGTGGCGATGCGCCGGGAGCCGGGCGGCGTCGAAGCCGGCCCAGGTGGGGGCGGTGGTCTCGAAGCTCGCTTCGCCCGTGTCCAGGCCCGCCTGGTAGATGGCCAGTACCTGGTCGGCGTCCGATGCCCGCATGGGGCGGACGGTGATGGCGCCGGGCCCGGTCTCCTCGGCCGCGGGCCGTCGCTGGTCGGACATGGGCTCACTCCTGCGGGATTCGCGCGCGATGATCGCCTCCACGGTATTCGGGCCGGGGTGAACGTGGGCTTTACGGGTGGAATGTGCCGTTTCACTGGTCGGGTGGGAGATTTTCGCGCAATGTGTGACGCCCGATGACTTTCTGTCGCCCGGATGGTCCAAAAGAGAGAGGCACACCACCACGATTGGAACGCCGATGTACGAGCGGACGAGCGCGCCGTGTCGGGCCCCCCGGGGCGGCGGGCTGCTGGAACGGGCGATCGGCTTCGCGCTGACGTCCGTCCAGACGGTCACGCCGCAGATGCTGCCGCGCCGGACGCCGTGCGCGTCCTGGGACCTCGAGATGCTGCTGCTGCACCTCCGGGACTCGCTGACGGCGCTCAGCGAGGGCGCTTCTCTGGGACGGGTCGGCGTCGAACCGGCGCCGCTCGTCCGGGAGGAGGATCCGGTGTCGGCCGTGCGGGTGAGCGCCGTCCGGCTGCTGCGGGTCTCCGGGGCGCTGGGGCGGGTCGAGATCGGCGACCGCCGGCTTGCCGGGGACCTGATGGAGGCCGCGGGAGCGATCGAGGTGGCCGTCCACGGCTGGGACATCGCGCAGGCGTCGGGGGAGCGGCGGCCCGTCCCGCCGGGGATGGCGGAGGAACTGCTGAGGCTCTGCCCGCTCGTCGTGCCCGAGCCGCGCCGCCCGCTGTTCGACGAGCCCGTCGAGCCGGGCCCGGACGCCGACGCGGGGGAACGGCTGATCGCCTATCTCGGCCGCCGTCCGCTGAGGTGAGGGGGGTGCGGCGGCCGGTGGATGCGGGAAGAATCGGACGCCTGCCGCTCTGAGGAGAGATCTGGTGAAATCTTCGGTTCCCCCAATGCATCCGGAGGCCCGCGAGAGGGTCATCGAGATGGTCAGGCGGGGCAAGTACATTCCGGCCGTCAAGTTCGTCCGGGAGGCCACGGGGGCCGGGCTGAAAGAGGCGAAGGAGTATGTGGACGGCCTGCGGGCCGAGGCGTTCGACAGGATGGTGCCGCCCGAGATCCAGGCCCAGGCGCGCGTGCTGATCGCCGGGAGCAGGGAGAAGGAAGCGGTGAAACTGGTCCACCAGTACATCCGCCTCGATACGCGGGCCGCCAAGGACTATGTCCGCGCCCTTCAGATGGGGCACGTGCCCGCACCGCCGCCTGCCGTGCCGCCGCCGGCGGCCGCGCCGCACGGTGTGCTGTCGGACCGGGTGCGGGCGTTCAAGCACGCCGGCGACTACGAGTCGGCGGTCGCGCTGGTCTGCGCCGAGACGGGTATGGGACGCGACGAGGCGCAGCGCTTCGTCGACGCGCTGCGGTAGCCGGCGGTACCCGGACCTGCGATCGCATTGAGGCTGCCCAAACGGCCGCCCGTGCGACTAGAATGCCGTTCGGTCCAGAATGACCGGGTGAACATCGAGGGTTCCCGCCGAAGTGCCGGGCCGGGCCGGGCGGGTGCCGAAGCGGCAGGACCTTGGAGGGCCCATGGCGATCGCCATCAGCGAGGAACACCGCGAGCTGGCGCGGACGACGCGAACGTTCCTGCGCGACCATGACGCGCGCGCCGCGAACCGTGCGCTGCTGGAGGCGGACAAGGAGACGCTGCCGGGATTCTGGACGGAGTTCGCCGGGCTCGGGCTGCTCGGCCTGCACCTCCCCGAGGAGCACGGAGGCGGCGGCGCCGGCCTCCAGGAACTGGTCGTGGTCGCCGAGGAGCTCGGCCGCGCCGCCGCGCCCGGACCCTTCCTGCCGACGATGACGGCGTCCGCCGTGATCGCCGCGTCGGGCGACGACGCGCTGCGCGCGCGGCTGCTGCCCGGCCTGGCCTCGGGGGCGACCCCCGCGGCCGTCGGTGTGGACGGCTCCGTGACGGTGCGGGACGGCGCCGCCTCCGGGGACGCCGGCGTGGTGCTCGGCGGCGGGCTCGCGGAGCTGCTCGTCCTCGCCGCGGGCGACGCCATGGTCGTCGTGCGGGCGGACGCGGCGGGCGTCACCGTCGAGGTGCCCGGCAACCTCGACCCGTCGCGCCGCTCGGCCCGCGTCCGGCTCGACGGCGTGCCCGCCGAAGCGGTCCTGGCCGGCGCCAGGGCGCACGCGACCGCGATCGCCCGCACCCTCGCGTCCGCCGAGGCGGTCGGCGGCGCGCTCGAATGCGTGGAGACCTCGACCGAGTACGCCAAGGTGCGGCAGCAGTTCGGGCGTCCGATCGCGACGTTCCAGGCCGTCAAGCACCACTGCGCGAACATGCTCGTTGCCGCCGAGATGGGCACGGCCGCGGTGTGGGACGCGGCGCGGGCCGCGTCCGGTCCGTCCGACCAGTTCGAGCTGGCCGCGGCGGTCGCGGCGGCGCTCGCGGTCCCCGCGTTCACCGGCAACGCCGGCCTCAACATCCAGGTGCACGGCGGGATCGGCTTCACCTGGGAGCACGACGCGCACCTGCTGCTGCGCCGCGCCGCCACGCTGGAGGCGGTGTTCGACCCGCACGCCGCGGAGCGGGACGTGACGCGGCTGCGGACCGCCGGCGTCGCCCGGGTGGCGAGCCTGGACCTGCCGCCCGAGGCCGAGGCGCAGCGCGGGCGGATCCGCGAACTGGCGCGCGAGATCGCGGCGCTTCCCGCCGAGGAGCAGCGGCGCAAGCTCATCGAGACCGGGTACGTCCAGCCGCACTGGCCGCGCCCGTGGGGTGTGGAGGCGAGCGCCGGGCTGCAGCTCGTCATCGAGGACGAGTTCCGCGCCGCCGGCGTCAAGCGCCCCCAGTACGGGATCACCGGCTGGGTGATCCTCACCCTGATCCAGCACGGCACGCAGGACCAGATCGACCGCTGGGTGCGTCCCGCGCTCACCGGCGACGAGATCTGGTGCCAGCTGTTCAGCGAGCCGGAGGCCGGCTCGGACGCGGCCGCCGTCAAGACGCGGGCCGTGAAGGTGGACGGCGGCTGGCTCGTCAACGGGCAGAAGGTCTGGACGAGCGGCGCGCACTACTGCCGCTGGGGCTTCGCGACGGTCCGCACCGACCCGGACGCCGCCAAGCACGCCGGCGTCACCATGGTCGTCGTCGACATGGAACACCCCGGCGTCGAGGTCAGGCCGCTGCGCCAGACCACCGGGGACTCCGACTTCAACGAGGTCTTCTTCTCCGACGTCTTCGTCCCCGACGCCGACGTCGTCGGCACCCCCAACCAGGGCTGGGCGGTGGCCCGCGCGACGCTCGGCAACGAGCGCGTCAGCATCGGCGGCGGTGTCGGCGGCCCGCCCGGACCCGACGTCTTCCGGCTCTACACCGAGCGCGGCGACCGCGTTCCCGCCGCCGCCGAACGCGTCGGCGCCTACGCGGCGGAGGAGCAGGCGCTCCGGCTGCTCAACCTCCGGTCCGCCGAACGGGCCGTCGCCGGCGGCGAGCCCGGTCCCGAGGGCAACATCACCAAGCTCGTTCTCGCCGAGCACGGCCACGCCACGGCCGACCTGCTCGCCGAGTTCGCCGGCCCGGACACCGCGTTCACCGACGGCCTCGGCCAGTTCGCCGGGCTGATGCGGCTCGGCTCCCGCGGCATGTCCATCGCCGGCGGGACGTCGGAGATCACCCGCAACCAGATCGGCGAACGCATCCTCGGCCTGCCCCGCGACCCGCTGATCCGGTAGGGCGCGGAACCGGCCCCGGCGCACCCGCGCCGGGGCCGTTCCTTGTCCGCGGCGGATCCGCGGCGGGTCAGCGGCGGCGGTTCCGCGGCCTCAGCGACGGGTTGCCGGACATGTGGTCGATGCCCGGCATGTCGGTACCCGGCGGGACGACCTCGTCGATGGCGTCGAGGACACCGCCGTCGAGGCGGACGTCGGCGCCGGCGAGCAGGTCGTCGAGCTGCTCCATCGTCTTCGGCCCGATGATGGTCGAGGTGACGGCCGGGTGCTCGGTGACGAACCCGAGCGCCAGATGGGTCATCGAGAGGCCCGCGTCGTCGGCGATCTTCTCCAGGCGCTCGGCGGCGTCGAAGCGGGCGGGCGCGTCAGGGTTCTGGTCGAGCCCCCCGCGGCGGCTGAAACGGGAACCGTCGGGGGCCTGCTCGCCGCGCCGGTACTTGCCGGTGAGCCAGCCCCCGGCCAGCGGGCTCCACGGGATGACGCCCATGCCGTGCCGCCGCGCGGCGGGCAGCATGTCCACCTCGATCGAACGCGCGAAGATCGAGTATTGCGGCTGTTCGCAAACGAACCGCGCGGTGTTGCGGCGGTCGGCGGCCCATTGGGCCTCGACGATCCAGTCGGCGGGGAACGACGACGACCCGAGGTAGAGCACCTTGCCCTGGCGGACGAGGTCGTCCAGCGCCCCGAGCGTCTCGTCCAGATCGGTGCCCCAGTCGTGCCGGTGCATCTGATAGAGGTCGATGTGGTCGGTCCCCAGCCGGCGGAGGCTGTCCTCCACCGCCCGCACGATCCAGCGCCGCGACCCGCCCCGCATGTTGCGGTCCTCGCCCATCGGGTTGAAGAACTTGGTGGCGAGGACGATGTCGTCCCGCCGCCCCTTGATGGCGCGGCCCACGATCTCTTCGCTCTTGCCGTTCGAGTAGATGTCGGCGGTGTCGATGAAGTTGACGCCCGCGTCCAAGGCCCGGTGGACGATGCGTTCACACTCGCCGTAGTCGGCGTTGCCGATCGTCCCGAACATCATGGCGCCGAGACACTGCGTGCTGACTCGGACGCCCGTCCGGCCGAGTCTCCGGTACTCCATGCTGATGTGCTCCCTTGGTAGTCACCCGAACGCTAGAACCTGGAGCGCGCTCAAGGTCAAGCGGAAAGGTCAGCGGCGGCGGTCGGCCGGTTCCAGGGACGTGTTGCCCGTGCCGTGGTTGATGCCGGGCATGTCGGTGCCGGGCGGGACGACCTCGTCGATGGCGTCCAGGACGGCGGTGTCCAGGCGAGTGCCGGCGGCGGCCAGGAGATCGTCGAGCTGGGTCATGGTCTTGGGGCCGATGATCGTCGAGGTGACGGCCGGGTGCTCGGCGACGAAGGCCAGCGCGAGGTGCGTCAGGGACAGGCCGGCCTCGTCCGCGATCTTGGCGAGCCGCTCGACGGCGTCGTAGCGTGCCGGGGCGCTGGGGTCCACGCCGACGGTGCGGCTCTCCCAGGCGGGATGGCCGGTCCCGGAGAAGCGTGCGCCGTCGGGGGCCTGCTCGCCGCGCCGGTACTTGCCGGTGAGCCAGCCCCCGGCCAGTGGGCTCCACGGGATGACGCCCATGTCGTGCCGCCGGGCTGCGGGCAGCATGTCCACCTCGATCGATCGCGCGAAGATCGAGTATTGCGGCTGTTCGCACACGAACCGCGCGGTGTTGCGGCGGTCGGCGGCCCACTGGGCCTCGACGATCCAGTCGGCGGGGAACGACGACGACCCTAGGTAGAGCACCTTGCCCTGGCGGACGAGGTCGTCCAGCGCCCCGAGCGTCTCGTCCAGATCGGTGTCCCAGTCGCGGCGGTGCATCTGGTAGAGGTCGATGTGGTCGGTGCCGAGACGGCGGAGGCTGTCCTCGACGGCGCGCACGATGTAGCGGCGTGATCCGCCGCGCCGGTTGCGCTCCTCGCCCAGCGGGAAGAAGAACTTGGTCGCGAGGACGATGTCGTCCCTGCGGGCCTTGATGGCGCGGCCGACGATCTCCTCGCTCTCCCCGGCGGCGTACATGTCGGCGGTGTCGATGAAGTTGATCCCGGCGTCCAGCGCGCGGTGGACCATGCGTTCACAGTCGTCGTGGTCGGGGTTGCCGACCTCGCCGAACATCATGGCCCCGAGGCACTGGGTGCTGACCTCGACGCCGGTCCGGCCGAGCTTGCGATACTGCATCCTGGGGGTTCTCCCTGGTAGTCGGATGCGCGGAACGCTAGCTGCTGGAGTGCGCTCAAGGTCAAGGCCGCTCATCGCCGCCGCGGCGCGGCGTCAGGCGTCGGCGAGCCAGTCGTACCAGCTGTCGAGCCCGTCGCCGCGGGTGGCGGAGACGGGCAGGAGGCTCAGGCCGGGGCGGACGCGGCGGGCCGCGTCACGGCAGGCGTCGACGTCGAAGTCCACGTACGGGAGCAGATCGATCTTGTTGAGGAGCAGGACGTCCGCGCCGCGGAACATGTGCGGGTACTTCAGCGGCTTGTCGGCGCCCTCGGTGACCGACATCAGCACCACCCGGGCGCGCTCGCCGAGGTCGAACAGCGCAGGGCAGACGAGGTTGCCGACGTTCTCGATGAACACCGTCGAGCCGTCCGGCGCCTCCAGCGCGGTCAGGGCGTCGGCCACCATCGCGGCGTCGAGGTGGCAGCCGGAGCCGGTGTTGACCTGGACGGTGCGGGCTCCCGCGGCGGCGAGGCGGCGCGCGTCCAGCAGCGTCTCCTGATCGCCTTCGATCACCGAGACCGGGCGGGACGGGCCCAGGTCGGCGACCGTCCGCTCCAGCAGCGTCGTCTTGCCGGAGCCGGGCGAGCTCATCATGTTGAGCGCGAGGACGCCGCGTTCGGCGAGCCAGGCCCGGTTCCGCCCGGCCAGGTCGTCGTTGTGCGCCAGGACCCGCTGGCCCAGCGGGACGACGTGGGCGTGGTCACGGCCGTGTGGCCGGTCGTGATCGTGTGCCGGGTCGTTGTCGTGAGCGGTGTCGCGGCCGGGTGCGGGGTCGTGGCCAAGTGCGGTGTCGCGGCCGAGTGCGTGGTCCGGTGCCGGCAGGGTCGTCAGGCGCGGGGCGCCGGCCGCGTCGCATCCGCAGGTCTCACACATCGTCGGTGACCTCCACCGCTTTGATCGTCAGTTCGGCGCCGCCGCTGATCGTCACGTCGGCGCTGCCGCACGGGCACACGGCGAGGGCGTCGCGTGCGGGGAAGGACGTTCCGCAGCTCGCGCAGCTCCCTGTCCCTTCGGGTTCGGTGATGTCGAGCCGCGCGCCCTCCACGCAGGTGCCCTCGCCCGCGAGTTCGAAGCAGAATCGCACGGCGTCCGGCATGACACCGGAAAGTCTCCCTATTTCCAGATGGACAACAGCCACCTGCGAATCGGGCAATTGCATGGAAATCGCAGCTATGACGCTCTCCGTCACCGCCAATTCGTGCACGCTCATCCCCCGTCGGCCTCGGTTGCGCACGCCCGTTTCTGCTGCCCCGATCTTCCCTGCTCAAACGCTGTGTTTACCGAGTCGATGCACTTGCTTGGAAGGCTTTTCGGCCGGTGTTTCGGGACGTTCCCGCAGGGCAGGCCGAATTGGTAATGATCTCTACCGGTCGGGGGAGGAAGCGATGGTGAGCGCCGCACCGGCGGAGCCGCGGACGGACGAGATCCACATTCTGTGGACGTCCGAGGGGATGAGCTGCGACGGGGACACCGTCTCGGTGACCGCGGCCTCGCTGCCGAGCATCGAGGACGTGGTCCTCGGGGCGATACCGGGCCTGCCGAAGGTCCACCTGCACAACAAGGTGCTCGCCTACGAGAACGGCGCCGAGTTCATGGAGGCCTTCCACCAGGCCGCGCGGGGCGAGCTGGAGCCGTTCATCTTCGTCGTCGAGGGATCGATCCCGAACGAGAACATCAACGGGGACGGCTACTGGACGTCGATGGGCAACGACCCCGAGACCGGTGAGCCGATCACGGTCAACACCTGGATCGACCGGCTCGCGCCGAAGGCGTGGGCGGTGGTGGCCGCGGGGACGTGCGCGACCTACGGAGGCATCCACGCGATGGCCGGCAACCCGACCGGGTGCATGGGCCTCGCCGACTACCTCGGCTGGGACTTCCGCTCCGCCGGCGGCCTGCCGATCGTGAACGTGCCGGGCTGCCCCGTCCAGCCGGACAACTTCATGGAGACGCTCCTGTGGGTGCTGCACCAGGCGGCCGGGCAGGCCCCGGTGATCCCGCTGGACGAGCAGCTCCGCCCGACCTGGCTGTTCGGCAAGACCGTCCACGAGGGCTGCGACCGGGCCGCCTACTACGAGCAGGCCGACTTCGCCCGCGACTACAACTCGCCGAAATGCCAGGTGAAGGTGGGCTGCTGGGGCCCGGTGGTGAACTGCAACGTCACCAAGCGCGGCTGGATGGACGGCGTCGGCGGCTGCCCCAACGTGGGCGGCATCTGCATCGGCTGCACCATGCCCGGCTTCCCCGACAAGTTCATGCCGTTCATGGACGAGCCGCCCGGCGCGAGCCTGTCCTCGACGCTGCTGCGGACGTACGGGCCGTTCATCCGGACGATGCGGTCGATCACGAACAGGGGCGCGAACAAGGAGCCCAAGTGGCGCCACAACCGCGAACGGCTGACCAGCGGCTACCAGCCACGCTGGCCGCACCACTGAGGCCGGACGCCCGCAACCGAAAGGCCGCGTGAATGAAGCAGGGCACTCAGACGAGGAGCGACATGTCCCCCGGGCAGGGGGGCCTCGTCGAGGTCGCGTTCGACCCGATCACCCGGATCGTCGGCAACCTCGGCATCTACACCAAGATCGACTTTGCGAACCGGGAGGTGGCCGAGTGCAAGAGCACCTCGTCCATCTTCCGCGGCTACAGCGTGTTCATGAAGGGCAAGGACCCGCGCGACGCGCACTTCATCACCAGCCGCATCTGCGGCATCTGCGGCGACAACCATGCGACCTGCTCCGTCTACGCACAGAACATGGCGTACGGGATCAAGCCGCCGCCGCTCGCCGACTGGATCATCAACCTCGGCGAGGCCGCCGAGTTCATGTTCGACCACACGATCTTCCAGGACAACCTGGTCTTCGTCGACTTCTGCGAACGGATGGTCGCCGAGACGAACCCGGGTCTCCTGGCGACTGCCAAGCACACCGAGGCGCCGCGCGGCTCCGTCCACGGCTTCCGCACGATCGCCGACCTGATGGCCGCGTTCAACCCGTTCGAGGGGTCGGTCTACAAGGAGGCCCTGCAGCTCAGCCGTATCACCCGCGAGATGATCTGCCTGATGGAGGGGCGGCACGTCCACCCGTCCACGCTGTATCCGGGCGGTGTCGGCACGGTCGCGACACCGCAGGTGTTCACCGACTACCTCGTCCGGCTGACCCGCTGCCTCGACTTCATCAAGCGGGCCGTCGCGATGAACGACGACGTCTTCGACTTCTTCCTCGACGCGGTGCCCGGCTACGACCAGGTGGGGCGGCGGCGGACGCTGCTCGGCTGCTGGGGCGCGTTCCAGAACCCGGACGTCGTCGACTACGACTACCGGCACATGTCCGAGTGGGGGCGCGCCGCGTTCGTCACCCCGGGCATCGTCGTGGACGGCCGACTCGTCACGACCGACCTGGTCGACATTAACCTCGGCATGCGGATCCTGCTGGGCAGCTCGTACTACGACGACTGGACGAACGAGGAGACGTTCGTCAAGGAGGACCCGCTCGGCAACCCCATCGACAAGCGGCACCCGTGGAACCAGACGACGCTGCCGCATCCGCAGAAGCGCGACCTCGACGGCGGGAAGTACAGCTGGGTCGTCAGCCCGCGCTGGCTCGACCCGTCGTCCGGCGACCACCTGGCCCTCGACACCGGCGGCGGGCCGCTCGCCCGGCTGTGGGCGACGGCGCTGGCCGGCGAGGTGAACACGCCGTATGTGCGCTCGACCGGGCACAGCGTCCAGATCGACCTGCCGAAGACGCCCGGCATGCCGGAGGTCAACCTGGAGTGGAGGCCGCCGCAGTACGCCAACACCATCGAACGCGACCGGGCCCGCGCGTACTTCATCGCGTACGCGGCGGCGATGGCGCTGCACTTCGCCGAGCAGGCCCTGAACGAGGTCCGGGCCGGGCGGACGAAGGTGTTCACCGACTTCGACGTCCCGGACGAGGCCATCGGCGTCGGGTTCCACGAGGCCGTCCGGGGCGTGCTGTCGCATCACCTCGTCATCCGCGACGGCAAGATCGCGAACTACCAGCCGTACCCGCCGACGCCGTGGAACGCGAGCCCGCGCGACTCCAACGGCGTGCCCGGCCCGTACGAGGACGCCGTCCAGGGCATGCCGATCTTCGAGGAGAACGGCCCGGACGACTTCAAGGGCATCGACATCATGCGGACCGTCCGCAGCTTCGACCCGTGCCTGCCGTGCGGCGTGCACATGTACGTGGGCAACGGCCGGACGATCGAGCAGCGCCACTCGCCGATGTTCGGTGACCAGTCGATGTTCGCTGAGCGGCCGATGGACGGGCAGGCCTGATGGGCTGGGACGACGAGCGCGTGCGCGAGCACGTCCAGCACCTCGAGGGGCTGCTCGGACGGCTCGACCCGGCCGCGGCCCCGGCCGTCCAGGCCCTGGCGGACCTGTACGGGGAGGCCCTCGACCGGGTCGTGCGGCTCGCCGCGGACGCGGTGCCCGCGCTGGTCGGGGACGAGCTGATCGCCCACCTGCTGCTCATGCACGGCCTGCATCCGGAGACCCCGGAGACGCGGGTGCGGCGGGCGCTCGGCGGGCTGGAAGGGTTCCTGGCCAAGCACCGCACGTCCGTGGAGTTCGCGGGGATCGAGGGCCCGGCCGTCCGGCTGAGCGTCGCGACCGAGGGGCGTGCCGCCGCGCCGCGCCCCGTGATGGACGCGGTCGAGCGGGCGGTGCGGGCCGCGGCGCCGGAACTGGAACGCGTCGACGTCGAGGAGCCCGCACCGGAGCCGGTGCTCATTCCGCTGGATCAGCTGAGGAGCCGCGTATGACGTCCGGGCTGTGCACCCCGCGGCTGGCGGCGCTGGCCGGGTCGCCGTCCTCGCCGCCGCACGCCGGAACCGGCGAGACCGGCGAGACCGGCGAAGCCGTCGAGACCGCGGCCAAATGCGACCTGTGCGCCGAGCCTCTGCAGGGCGCCCACCGGCACCTTCTCGACCTGGAGAAAGACGAGCTGCTGTGCGCGTGCGGGGCGTGCACCATCCTGTTCGACGACCAGTCGGCGGGCGGGCGGCACTACCGGCTAGTCCCGGCCGGACGGCGTGAGCTGACCGGCTTCCACCTGGACGGGCCGCTGTGGGCGGGCCTCGCGGTCCCGGTCGACCTGGCGTTCTTCTCCGTGACCGCGCTGGGGGAGGTGTCGGCCCGCTACCCGAGCCCGGCAGGCGCGCTGCACGCCACCGTCCATCCCGACAGCTGGCGGCGTCTGGCGGAGGCCAACCCCGTCCTGGCGGAACTGCGCGCGGACGTGGAGGCGCTCGTCGTCCACCGCGCTCAACGGCACGGCGCCGGTCGACACCGGGAGCGGCGGGCGGCCGAGCACTGGATCCTCCCGATCGACGACTGCTACCGGCTGACCGCCCTGCTGCGCGAGCACTGGACGGGCTTCGGCGGCGGCGACGCGGTTTGGGACCACATCAGCGGCTTCTTCGAAGAGATGAGGGGAGAACGATGATCAAGGTCGGCAAACCCGACGTCAGGCCCGACAAGCCGTCGCACGTCAGGGGCGTCCGCGAGGGCAACAGCACCGGCAACTACGAGAAACAGGAGGGGCACCTGCCGGACGGCACCTCGACCGCGCGCCGCTCCACCGGGATCAACGCGTCCGCCCGGGGACCGATCCTCGACTCGATGCCGAACCTGTCGCCGGCATGAGCGGGTCACCGGAACTGGGCCTCGACCTGCTCGGCATCGAGGCGGAGACGTTCGCGGCGACGCCGACGCTGAACCTGCGGATCGGGCTGCGGCGGCTGGACGGCGGACCCGTCCAGTGCGTCCTGCTCACCACGACCGTCACGATCGCGGCGGCGCGCCGCGCCTACGACGACGTCGAGCGGGAGCGGCTCGCCGGCGTGTTCGGCGAGCCGGACATGTGGGACAGGTCGCTGCACGGGCTGACGTGGGGACGCGTCGGCGCGACCGTGCCGACGTTCCGCGGCGAGGCGGAGGTGACGCTCGCGCTGGCGTGCGGGCACGACATGCAGGTCGCGGCCGACCGCTACCTGCACGCGCTGCGCGGCGGCGACGTCCCGCTCGACCTCACCTTCAACGGCACCGTGTTCTATCCGGGCGAGGACGGGAGGCTGCGCACCGGGCAGATCCCGTGGCATCACGAGGCCACCGGGCTGCTCCCCGTCCAGGCGTGGCGGGACCTGATGGACCGCTACTACGGGTCCGCCCGCTGGCTTCGCCTGGACGACGACTGCTTCGGCCGCCTGGCCGCGTACCGGGCACGGCGGGCCCACTCCTCCTTCGACGACACGGTCGACGAGCTGCTCCGCAGGGCCGAGGCGCTGCGCGCCGACGAGGACCTGCGTGCGGACGGGGACCTGCGTGCGGACGGGGAACTGCGCGAGGAGGAAGAGTGGACTGCGTGAGGGCGGTCGCCGACGTCGTCCTCTACGAGGGCTACCTGCTGTGGCCCTACCGGCGGTCCGCGCTGAAGAACCAGCGGAGGTGGACGATCGGCGGCGTCTACCCGCGCCCGTACGCCGAGCGGACCGGCGACCATTCGACGGTCCGCGCCGAGTTCCTCATGGACGCCGAGGGCTCCGACCCGGACGTCGAGTTCACGCTGCGGTTCCTGCACGCGGTGCACCGCCAGGTGATGGACGGCGACGCCCCGGTGGATCAGCTCCGCGCCGGGGACGAGACGTTCACGACATGGCAGGAGGCCCGCGAACGCGAGATCACCAGCGGACGGGTCTCCGTGGCGCGCCTCCTCCGTTCCCCCGTCCGGGTGCCGGTCGCGGTCGCCGCGGGCGCCGAGGACGAGGAGATCGGCGGCGACGCCCGGTTCACGCGCCTGTGGCGGCGGGTGGACGGGACGATCGAGATCTCGGCCTTCGAGGCCGGAGACGGGGCCGTGCGGCTGCGCGTCGAGGTCGTCAACACCGGTGCCGCGGAAGAGCGCGACGGCGCCGTCCACGGGGGCATGCTGTGCGCCCACGTCGTGGCGCGGGCGGGCGGCGGCGCGGCGTTCGTCTCGCTGACCGACCCGCCCGAGCGGATGGCCGGTGCCGCCGCCGCGTGCGAGAGCGACGGGCTGTGGCCGGTGCTCGCGGGCCCGCCGGGAAGCCACGACACCGTCCTCGCCGCGCCGATCGTCCTCTACGACTGGCCGCAGGTCGCGCCGGAGAGCCCCGGGGACATGTTCGACGGCACCGAGATCGACCGGCTGCTCATCCTCAGCGTGCTCAGCCTCAGCGACGACGAGCGGCGGGAGATGGCGGCCACCGACCCGAGGGCGGCGCAGATCCTGGAACGCTGCGGCGCGCTCTCGTCCGACGAACTGCTTACGCTCCACGGCACGATGCGCGACCCGCGGAAGGACGTCTGGTGACGGGGGACGCCAGGGCCGTCGTGGACGGGACGGAGATGGTGCCGGGCAGCCGCGTCCGGCTGCGCCCGCGCGGCGGCGCGGACATCTTCGACCTCGCGCTCGTCGGCCGCACCGCGACCGTCGAGCGCGTCGAGGAGGACATGGAGGGCGGCCTGCACCTGGTCGTCGCGGTCGACGACGACCCGGGGCGCGACCTGGGCGCCCGCAACCAGCTCGGGCACCGCTTCTTCGTCGGCCTGGACGAGGTCGAGCCGCTGCCGGTGGACGGGCCGTCCCGCAAGGTGCTCGTCGCGGGCATCGGGAACGTGTTCCACGGCGACGACGGCTTCGGCGTGGAGGTCGTCCGGCGGATGGCGACCCGGCCCGTGCCGCCAGGCGTGGACGTCATCGACTTCGGCATCCGCGGCATCGACCTCATGTACGCGCTCGGCGACGGCTACGAGACCGCCGTCCTGGTCGACGCGTCGGCGCGCGGCCACGCGCCGGGCACCGTCTCGCTCATCGAGCCGGACGCCGGCGACCCGGACGGCGTCGGCTTCGGCTTCGGCGGCGCCGCCGTGGACGCGCACGGGCTCGACCCCGCGAAGGTGCTGCGGCTCGCCGGCGACAACGGGCGGGTGCCCGCCCGGATCCTGCTCGTCGCGTGCGAGCCGTCGTCGCAGACCACCGACGCCACATGGGAGATGGAGCTCAGCCCGCCGGTCGGCGCGGCCGTGGACGAGGCCGTCCGGCTGATCGAGGGGCTGCTGGCGAAGGAACTCGCATAGAGACCCGCGAACTCGCACAGAGACCCGCGAAGGAGGGAGAGGAATGCGCAAGGGAATCCATATCGGCCCCGGAGTGGCCCGCACGATGGTCGCGCTGCTCACGGTGGGCGTGATCGTCGTGCTCGTCAAGGAGATGCCGGCGATGCGCCGGTACCTGAGGGCCGAGACGATGTGAACGGACGCCCATGACGACGATCGACAAGCAGTTGATCGGCTATCTGAAGGACGCGCACGCCCTCCAGGAACACGTGGAGGCGGCGCTGAGCGAACTGCTGACCACGTCCGCGGACGAACCGGACATGTGCCAGCCGCTCGGCCACTACGCCGAGCGGTCGCGCGTCCACACCAGGGAGATCGAGGCGCGGCTGAAGGCGCACCACTCCGCGCCCTCCCTCGTCCGGGACGCGGGCATGCTGTTCGCGGCGGTCGTCGAGGCCGGGCTCGGCCGCAGCCGCCGCGACACCGCCGGCAAGCACATGCGGGACGCCTACGTCGCCGTCCACCTGCAGATCGCGGCCGGGGAGATGCTGCGGCGCGTCGCCGAACGCGCCGGCGACGCGGAGACCGCCGCGGTGGCGAGGGCCATGTGCGACGACGCGTACGCGATGTCGCGCGGACTGTCCGACCGCTGGGACCTCGCCGTGGACATGTCGCTCAGGCAGCACGGCGTCAGGGACGTCCCGCCGCCGCCCGGGGGTGACGGCCGATGACCGTCACGGTGGCGGAGGTCTTCCGGCGCCGCGCCGAACCCGGCGCGGCGCTCGCCGGTGACGCCGGCGCGATCGCCGCGGCGTGCCACGCGATGGCGGCGCGGTTCCACCGCGGCGGCCGGCTGTTCACGTTCGGCAACGGCGGCGCGGCCACCGACGCCCAGCATGTGGCGGTCGAGTTCGTCCACCCGGTGATCGTGGGGAAGCGGGCTCTGCCCGCGCTGTCGCTCACCGGCGACGTCGCGACCCTCACGGGGATCGGCCGCAGCACCGGGTTCGACGACGTCTTCGCGCACCAGCTCCGCTGTTTCGGCGGCGCCGCCGACATGGCCTTCGGGATTTCGCCGGACGGCCGGTGCGGCAACGTCCTGCGCGGGCTGGAAAGCGCCCGGGACCTCGGGATGCTCACGGTCGCGCTGGCCGGAGGCGACGGGGGAGCGCTCGCCGGGGCGGCCGACCACGTGGTGACGGTGGCGTCCGACGATCCGCGCATCGTCAAGGAAGTGCACGTCACGGCGTACCACATGCTCTGGGAGCTGGTCCACGTGTTCCTGGAGCATCCGGACGTGCTCGTCCGGGAGGCGGTCACGTGACCTCGCCGCCAGAAGGCCGGGACTGCGCCGGCGACCACTGCGTGACGTGCTCGGACGAGGCAGTCCCCGTCCGGATCCTGCGGATACGGGACGGCGGCCTCGCCGACGTCGACGCCGGGGACGGGCGGGTCGAAGAGGTCAGCGTGGCGCTGGTGGACGCGGCGGCCGGCGACACCGTGCTCGTCCATGCCAAGGAAGCGATCGGGGTCGTGACATGACCGACATGCAGCAGCTCTACCCGTTCCTGTACGAAGGCGGCTCGGGGCTGGACACCCTCATGGACGACGTCCGCCGCTCGACCGCCGACAAGGCGAACGACATCGTCCGGCTGCGCGAGACCGTCCTGGAGGAGTACGGCGCGGAGCTCGTGGCCTGCGCCGCCCGGATGGCGGAAGCGTTCCGGGCCGGCGGGCGGCTGTTCACGTTCGGGAACGGCGGCAGCTCGACCGACGCGCAGGACGTCGCCGCCCTGTTCCTCAACCCGGGCGACTCCGCGAGGCCGCTGCCCGCGCTGGCCCTCACGACCGATGTCGCCGTGGTCACCGCGCTGTCCAACGACATCGGGTTCGAGGTGGTGTTCGCCCGGCAGCTCGCCGCGTTCGGACGTCCCGGGGACATCGCGCTCGCGCTGTCCACCAGCGGGAACTCCGACAACCTGATCGCCGCGCTGCGGGAGGCGGGACGGCGCGGCATGGTCACGGTCGGCCTCGCCGGATACACCGGCGGCCAGATGGCCGAGGAACCGGGGCTGCGCCACCTGTTCGTCGTGCCGTCGTCGTCCGTCCACCGCATCCAGGAGGCGCAGACGACCATCTACCACGCCCTATGGGAACTGACGCAGCACGAACTGACGCAGCGCGAACCGACACGGCGCGAACCCACCGAGGAGGCCGTCTGATGTGCCTGGCGATACCGGGCGAGATCGTGGAGATCATGCCCGACCGCCCGCTGGCGAAGGTCGACGTCACCGGCGTCCGGCGGGCCGTCAACATCGGCCTGCTCGACGGGGAGCGGCTCGCCGCCGGCGACTGGGTCCTCATCCATGTCGGCTTCGCCATGTCCAAGATCGACGAGGCGGAGGCGAAGGCCACGCTGCGGCTGCTCGAAGGCATCGGCGACGCCTACGACGACGAGATCGACGCACTGCGGGAATCGAGGATCGACTGATGCGCTTCGTCGACGAGTACCGGGACGCGGGCAGGGCGCGGGCGCTCGCCGCCTCGATCGCGTCGCTGTGCGAGCCCGGCCGGCACTACAAGTTCATGGAAGTGTGCGGGGGCCACACCCACACCATCTACAAGCACGGCCTTGAGGACTACCTGCCGGAGAGCATCTCGCTCGTGCACGGCCCCGGCTGCCCGGTGTGCGTGATTCCGATGGGCCGGGTGGACGACGCCGTCCACATCGCGTCCCAGCCGGACGTCATCATGACGTCGTTCGGCGACATGATGCGGGTACCCGGCGGAGACGGCTCGTTCTTCGACGCCAAGGCCGCCGGCGCCGACATCCGGATGGTCTACTCGCCGCTGGACGCGCTGAAGATCGCCCAGCAGAACCCGTCGCGCCGCGTCGTCTTCATGGGGATCGGGTTCGAGACCACCGCCCCGTCCACCGCGATGACCGTGCTGCGCGCGGCTGCCCAGGGGATCGAGAACTTCTCCGTCTTCAACAACCACGTGACGATCCTCCCGGCGATCAAGGCCATCCTCGACTCGCCCGACCTGCGGCTCGACGGCTTCATCGGCCCCGGCCACGTCTCCACCGTCATCGGCTGCCGCCCGTACTCGTTCATCGCCGGCGACCACGGCAAACCCCTGGTCGTCGCCGGATTCGAGCCGCTGGACATCCTGCAGTCGGTGCACATGCTGCTGACCCAGCTCGCCGAGGGCCGCTCCGAGGTCGAGAACCAGTACGGCCGCGTCGTCCCGTGGGACGGAAACGCCAAGGCGCTGCAGGTCATCGGCCAGACCATGGAACTGCGCCCCTATTTCGAATGGCGCGGCCTCGGCTTCATCTCGCACTCCGCGCTCCGCATGAAGGACGAGTACGCGGCCTTCGACGCCGAGCGCGTCTTCGACATCCCGGGCGGCCGCGTCGCCGACCCCAAGGCGTGCCAGTGCGGCGAGGTCCTGAAGGGCGTCCTGAAACCGTGGGAGTGCAAGGTCTTCGGGACTGCCTGCACACCGGAGACGCCCATCGGCACCTGCATGGTCTCGTCCGAGGGCGCCTGCGCCGCCTACTACAACTTCGGCCGCTTCACCCGCGAGCGCGTCAAGGAGGCGACCGGCGTGAAGGAGCCGACCGGCGTGAAGGAGACGACCGGTGTGAAGGAGACGACATGGTGACGATCCGCGAAGAGCAGGTTCTCGAACGCATCGACCGAGCCCGCAACGCCAGGCCGCGCCTCCGCGAGGACACCGTCACGCTCGCGCACGGCTCCGGAGGCAAGGCCACCCACACCCTGGTCGAGACCGTCTTCCGCGAGGCGTTCGGCAACCCCGTCCTCGACCGGCTGGACGACTCGGCGCACTTCGCCGTGAACGGCACCCGCCTCGCCTTCACCACCGACTCCTACGTCGTCTCGCCGCTGTTCTTCCCCGGCGGCGACATCGGTGACCTGGCCGTCAACGGAACCGTCAACGACCTCGCGGTCTCCGGCGCGACTCCGTTGCACCTCTCAGCGGGATTCATCCTCGAAGAGGGCTTCCCGATCTCCGACCTGCGCCGCATCACCGAGTCGATGCATCTCGCCGCCGAGGCCGCCGGCGTGGACATCGTCACGGGCGACACCAAGGTCGTCCAGCGGGGTAAGGCCGACGGCTGCTACATCAACACCGCCGGTGTGGGCCTCGCCCGTTCCGCACCCGCCGACATCCGGCCCGGCGACGCCGTCCTCGTCACCGGCCCGATCGGCGAACACGGCGTCACGATCATGCTGGCGCGCGGCGAACTCGACATCGAGGCCGACCTGACGTCCGACACCGCGCCGCTGAACTGCCTGCTCGCCGACGTCCGCGACGCCTGCCCCGGCGCCGTCCGCCGGATGCGCGACGCCACCCGCGGCGGCGTCGCGACCGTCCTCAACGAACTGGCGTCGGACTCCGGCACGGCCGTGGTGGTGGACGAGTCCAGCGTCCCGGTGCGTCCCGCCGTGCGCGGCGCCTGCGAACTCCTCGGCATCGACCCGATGTACGTGGCCTGCGAGGGCCGCGCCGTGATCGTCGTCGCCCCCGAGGCGGAGGAGACCGCGCTGGCCGCCCTCCAAGCCCATCCGCTGGGCCGGGACGCCGCCGTGATCGGCCGGGTGCGCGACGACCCGCCCGGCCTCGTCCTTCTGAAGACCGCCTTCGGCGGCACCCGCATAGCCGACCTTCTCGTAGGCGACCCGCTGCCCCGCATCTGCTGAGCCGCCGCGGCTCGTGTTCAGGCGAGCTTGAACGAGGTCACGATCTGCTCGGCGGCGGGCGGCATGGCGCCCTGCGCGGCCTCCAGCTTGACGAAGCAGTAGCGCTCGTCGGAGACGGGGACGGTGACCTCGATCTGGTCGGTGGCGATCCCGTCGCTTCCGGTGCTGGTGTTGGTCATCTTGAACCCGGGCTTCCCGCTGACGGTGAGATCGGTGATCTCGGCGCCCTTGTTGAGCCTGCGCGCCTTCTCCTTCAGCGTCTCCAGTTCGGTGCCGATGATGCCGCCCTTGTCGCATCCGGCGGCCAGGTTCGGCGCGAAACCGGACGTGACGGACGAGTCGATCCCCCACACGATGCCGAGCTTCTTCTGCTCGCCCATCAGTTCCTTGATGAGCGCACCGCGGTCGCCGGACAGATGGAAGGACGTCTGCACCACCGGGGAGGCGTCCTGGGTGGGGTCGACCTGCTTCCATCCCTCCGGGAGGCCGACCGTGACCCCGGTGTTCGGGCCGCCGACGGGCGTTCCGGTGCCGCCGCCCTGCGGCTCCGCGGCCGTCGTGGGGCTCGCCGAGCCGCCCTGGGAGGCGGCGGGCTCGTCCTTGTCCGAACCCGAGCAACCGGCCAGGGCCAGCAGCGCCAGGCTCAGCACACCGGGGGTGATCAGGCGAGAAGGGAACACGGGGGGCTTCTTTCGTCTGTGGGCGGTTGCGTGTGCAAACCATCCAGAACGCCGTATGACACTTGACCGGAGATGCCGCCATCTCCAGCGAACATCCCGTGTGATGTTCGCATACGTTAACAGAATTTGCATCAGCTAATTCGCATCCGATGGGCGGGCGCCACAGGGCCCCTACAGGCGTGCGGGCCGCCCGGTGATGGGGCGGCCCGCACGATTTCGGTGGGACGGGGTCAGAACTTGCCGGCTTCGATGTCGGCGAGCGTCACCCGGGACGTGTGGTAGTAGATCGTCCTGAGCGGCGTGTCCGGGGCCTTGCTGGAGACGGCGACGGGGTGGCCCGTGGCGGCGTCGATGATCAGCGTTTCCACGATCTCCCCGCCGGCGGACCAGGTGTCCTCCAGCGTCAGCGTGGGCCGTCCGGCGGTGGTGGTCTTGGTGACCTCGACCTTCGGCATCGTGGCCATGATGCGGAGCACACCGGCCCGGACCTGGGGATTCTTCGGCGCCGCGATCAGCGCGTCGATGGAGTTCGACCAGATGTGGTTGTCGGTGATCTGCTTCTTCCGCTCGGGGGTCAGCGGCTCCGGCGGCACGTAATTCTCGCCCCGCTCCTTGGCGTAGCGCTTGAGCCTTTCCGCCCTTTCCCGTTCCCAGTCCGGCTTCGTGCCCTCGGGAAGGTTGGCAACGGCCATCCGTGCCCGCGCGGTGTCGACATCGCCCTTCACGGCGTAGAGCGCCACCGCTATGGCGCCCTTGAACACGTCGTCGCCCCCGTCCTTGGCGATGGCCTGCTGCAGGGCCTTTCTGTCGTTCGCCCAGTAGTAGGTGCCGTCGTCGGCGAACAGGCCGATGCCGTTGTGGCCGAGCTCGTCACTGGTCGGCGACTGGTTGCGGATCTGCAGCGTCGCGTCGCCCGGCATGTCGGGCCGCAGGGGCGTGTTGTGCGCCACCAGCTCGGTCAGGATCGGGTTCGCCGTGGCCGGCAACGCCTGCGCGGGGGGCTCACCGGGCGTCGGCGCAGACGTGACGGCCAGCGCCACCGCCGTGGCAGCGGCAGCGGCGACCAGGGCGGCACTGAGACCCACCGTCCGGCGCATGCCCCACCGGGCCCGCCGGCGAGGCGCCGTCGTCGTTTCCGGTGCCCCGTCCGCGGCGATCGCCGACTGCAGCACGGCCCTGGCCTCCTCGAAGGCGCGCGGCCGCACAGGCTCGGCGTCCCTCAGATCCCTCAGCAGATCCATCTCGTCAACCATCAGTTGGCCTCCTTAAGCGTGTTGTGACCGGCCAGCGCGGCCATCCCCGGCGCGTTCCGCAGCGCCATGCGCGCCTCATGCAGGTGGCGGCGCGCGGTTCCCGGCGGTATGCCGATCGCCCGCCCCGCGTCGGCGACGGTCAGGTCCTCCCAGGCGACCAGGGTGAGGATCTCCCGCTGCTGCGGCCGGAGCAGCGCCAGGGCGCGCCGCAGCGCCGACTCGCCGTCGACGCGGTCGTCCACGGCGGCCCATGGATCCCACCCGGACACCATGCCGGTCATGTCCGCCAGCGGCTCCTCGGCCGGACGGGATCGCCAGTGCCGCCGGAGCGTGTTGTGCGCGACGCCGAACAGCCACGGGCCGGCGTCCGGGAACGCGCGGTCGTAGGTCGCACGGGACTTCAGCGCCGCCAGCCATACCTCGCCGAGCAGGTCCTCGGCCAGGTCCCGGCCGACCCGTCGCGCGAGGTAGGCCCCCACCGCCGCCTCGTGACGCCGGACCACCTCGACGAAGGCGTTCTCGTCGCCGTCGAGCGACCGGGCGATCAACTCCGCATCATCTGGATCGGGTGTCATGGCCCTCCTCGTTCTGGATCGCCTTACACCTGTGAATTGCCGATCGAGGAGGCAAAGCGTTCACCGCTGGTCAGCGCCCCGGACCGGTCCCGCCGGCCGCTGCCGGGCATGCGGAGAACCCCATGCGTCCTCCTGCCCCTCGGCAGAGGAACGGCCCCGCACGTCGAGGACGTCACCGACGCCCTGAAACACCACGCCGCCCTGAAACACCACGCCCGCCGCTACCAGTCGCGGACGTCCTCCACTCCCGAGATGAGGCTCTCGCGTGCCCAGGCCAGGCCCGGGCCGTGGGCGGCTTCGGCTTCGTCCACGATGTGGTCGAGGGCGGCGAACAGGTCCTCGCGCTCCTCGGTCTCGATGAAGGGTGTGCGGTCGTCCAGCCGGTTGAACGCCTCGCCGTACTGCCGCCCGATCTCGACGAGCCGCGCCGGCCGGTCGCCGCCGGGATCGCCGGAGAGCACGGCCATGACCGCCCGTCGCGTCGACTTGTACTGCGCGACGGCCTTCTTGAACCGGGCGCCGCTGATGTGCGCGCGGCCGTCCCAGTGGCGCAGCGGGTTGTTCCGGTTCTCCGCGACCCAGTCGGGCGTGCGGGCGTTGTGGACGTCGACATAGGTGCCGTTGGGCATCTCGGGGCGCCACGTCGAGCGCATCGCGGCGGCGTACTCGGCGGGGACGCTGTAGAGGAGGAGTGCCTCCAGCGCGGGGACGTTCCGGGGGAGCAGCAGGTCGTCCCGGCCCATCCCGAAAAGGTCGATGATGTGGATTCTCTGCAACGACCCCAGTTCGTTGAGGGCGGCCGCCGCCGACAGCAGGCCGAGTTCGCCCCGCAACGTCAGATCCGTCAGGTTCGGAAACCGGCGGACGAGCCGGTCGCAGTCGAGCGACTCGACGCCCCCGACCTTCAAGCTCCGGATATCGGTGTGCGGATCGTCCGGCCGGTCGAGCAGATCGTTGATCTCGGCACCGGTGTAGTCCGCCGTCCACGGGTCGGCGGCGTCCGCGCGGACGCCGGCGTCCCAGCGGCGCTGCCGGGCGAGCTGGTCGCCGAGCCGCCAGCCGGTGGAGTAGCTGCGTGACGGCTCGTCGTGCAACAGCGGCAGGGCCCCGATGACCTTGTAGCTGCGCGGCAGAACCCATTCGTAGTTGCAGTACGACAGGGCGCCGTCCCAGGAGTGGTGAGTCAGCCTGAGCGGCGCCACGTCACCGAGATCGGCCGCGGACGCGGGCTCGGGACCGGACCAGTCCAGTTCGAGCACCGCCGCCCTCTCGTCGGCGGCGTCGACACGAATGATCTGTGCGGCCGTCCACTCGTCGAGAGCGATCGAGAAGGCGGCCACGACGTCACCCGGCGCGATCGCTCTGGGGGGCGCGGCGGCCCGGTTCCTGCCGGTCATGACGGTGATCATAAACGGCGCGCAAGGCGACCTGCCGGGACGGGAGCCGCAGATGACCGGCCCGGAGGCGATTCGGCGTCCCTCGGAAAAACCATTGGTCACCGGGGAGGCCTCGCTCTTACCATTGTCGTACCGGTGCGGGGTGGTGCAACGGGAGCACGCAGGTCTCATAAGCCTGGTGATGCGGGTTCGAATCCCGCCCCCGCCTCTAAGAAAGGCACGCTCGGGCCCGAGCGTGCCTTTCCTGCGTTCGCACGTCAATGTGCGTGTGCGCCCTGCGTGCGAGCATTGCGCGGCCGGGTGGCGGGCTTGACTTTGAAGGAGACGGCCTCCAGCAGGGGCCTGTGCTTGGTCTTCTGGACGGCGGCGATCAGCCACCGGCCGTCGGCGCCGCGGACGACGGTGTAGGTCGCGAGTTTCCCGAGTTCGCCGGGGGTGCGCTTGGCGACCTCGCCGCGGGTGACGACGACGGCGGCGTCCGGCCCGCACCGGCGGATATCGACGATCTCCAGGGTCAGCCTGGTGCCGCGGAGGAAACTGTCGAACAGGACCTGGTGGGCGCGGCCGATCTCGCCGGCACCGTTGTAAACGGTCCCGACGTAGGTGATGTCGGTGGCGTCGGCGGTGAAGCAGGACCCGTAGGCGGCGCCGTCACCGCGATTCCACGCGTCCTGGGCGCGGTCCAGCAATGCGCGGATCTCGGTGCTGTCGTTGTTCATTTCATTCACCCTTTCGGTCGTTTCCGGGAGCCGCTACTTCTCGGCTTGCGGCTTGGTGTCGGGCGCCATCAGGAAAGAGATGCGCTCCATGACCGTCTGGCGCTTGGTGTTGTGGAAAGCGGCGATGCGCCAGCCGCCGTCGTCCTGACGGACCATGGTGTAGGTCTGCGTCTTGGAAAGATCTTCGGGCTTCTTCGGGGCGCCCTTGTAGGTGTCGCCGCGGCTGGTGACGACCGCGGTGCCGGGGGAGTAGAAGCGGATGGACAGGAAGGAGCCGGCAAGCTTGGTGTCCTTGAGGAATCCGCCGAAAAGGGCACGGTGGCCTTCCGTGATGTCACGGCGGCCCTCGTAGTAGGTGCCGACATAGGTGGTGTACGTGGCGTCGGGGGTGAAGATCTGGCCGTAGGCGTCGGCGTCGCCCCGGTTCCAGGCTCCGGTCAGCGCGTCGAGCGTGGCGCACACCTCCGCGTGCCCGCCGGCGGGACCGGTGGGGACGACGTCGAGGCATTCGGGGGTTCCCGTGTTGCGGACGTCCGCCGTGGTGTTCAGCCAGACGTATCCGCCGGCGGCGGTGATTCCGAGGGCGAGGGCGGTGAGCCCGAGGACGCGCTTGACGCGGCGGCGCCGGGGCCGGGCGGCCGCCGGAACGGTCTGGGGCTCGACGGTCTGGGGCTCAACGGTCGCGATCACGGCGGACCTCCATGTACCTTCGTAGGTGAAGTTTCTTCTTGAAGGATTTCTCTTCGTTGAGGAAGAGATTAAGGAGTGGGGAGCCGGATGTCAACGCCGGAGATGCGATCGGACGCGGGACGGCTCTACCGCCGCTACCTGAGCGCGGTGATGCTGCACACCCATGCCAGCGCGAAGGCCTGCAACCTGGGGGCCAGCGACCTGTACGCGTTGAACGTGCTGGATCTGGCGGGTGCGATGACTCCCGGCGAGCTGGGCGCCCGCACCGGCCTGACCACGGGGCCGACCACCCGGCTGATCGACCGCCTCGAACAGGCCGGCTACGTCCGCCGCGCGCCGTCGCCCGAGGACCGCCGCAAGGTGATCGTCGAGCCGATCGGCAAACCCGCGGAACTCGACGAGGTCATGGCCCCGGCCAGGCGGCAGATCGGCGAGATCCTCGGCGCCTACTCACCCGAGCAGCTCGACGTCCTGTTCGACTACTTCACCCGCGCCGCCGACGCCTACCAGCAGGCCGCCGACGAGCTGAGAGACGGCGAGAAGCCCTGATCACGACGGCAACCCGCCCGAAGTCACCGTTCTGGACCGATCGCGGTCCTCGCGAAGGACGCAACAGGCACGGTCGCCCCTGCGCGAACTGGTCCGCGCCGAGCACCTCAGCTCGAACAAGTGGCACGAGGAGCCCGCCGATCGCGCCGGACGCCCCGGCGACGAAGATTCGCATGCTGTCCGTTCGTAGACCTCACCAATGGCCCGAACGCCCGCTCTGTGAGTTTGGGACGCGCACGCGTCCGGCGAACATGGCAATGGCCTGCCCAATGTGCCGTCTCCCCGGCCCTCACGGCACTCCGATCGTTCGAAGCTTTCGTGGATTGCACCGATTTCCGCCGGTTCGCCGGGTCGAGACCATCTGATGCCGGAAAAGGCGTTCCTTCCGCTGCACCCGCACAAGCACAGTCGGCCTGCCAAAGCCATCCTGATCCCCGTCCGTGGAGATGAAGGTCATCAGTGGATTCTGAGCGCTTCACTATCCAGAACGTCTCAATACTGTCACCCTTAAACGGGCTGCACTAATAGTGTTCGTTCGATAACATGGAGTCATGTGTTCGAGTCAGATGATCGATGTGGCGTCGATGTCCACCAGTGAGCTGGTGGACGCGGCGGCTCTGATCGCGGCCGAACTCGCCCAGCGGGAGCCGCCTGAGTCGGCGGCGGTCTGCATGCACGACGCTGAAACCCTCGCCCGCACGGCCGACCTGCAAGAAAGTGCCCTGGCCGGGATGATCGGGCGGGTGGACGTCTCGGGCGAGATGCGCCGGTGGGGATACCCGTCGGTGCGGAGTTGGCTGCGGACCCGGCTGGGGATGCGGGAGGCCCGCGCCAAGGAACGCATGGCTCTCGCCCGTGAACGTCACCGCCTCCCCAAGGCTGCTGGACGCCTGGCGTCGGGGGAGTTGTCCTACGGGTACGCCGCCACCATCGCCGCTGCTGTGGCCCGCCTGGACGACGCCGACTGCGCGGCGGCCGAGGAGATCCTGCTCGACCTGGCCGGGAAGGGCTTCTCCGCCGGAAAGGTGGCCGCGTTCGGCAATCGGATCACCGACCTGATCGCCGAACGCGACGGCACCGATACCCCTGATAAGGACTCCCGGCGCGGCTACGAACGCTCCTGGATCGATTCCACCCGGTCCCTGGACGGCGGCCGGTACATCAAGGGGTGGCTCAACGCCGAAGACGCCGCCCTCTGGGACGGCACACTCGCACCCCTGGCCAAACCGGCCGGGACCGACGACACACGCGACCTGGCCGAACGCACCGCCGCCGCGCTGACCCATGTCCTATCGGGCGGGCACCGCGCCACCAAGGTCACCATCATCTGCGACCTCGACACCCTCGCCGGTGGCCGAGCACCGGCGCGCCTCACCGACGGGACGCCGATCCCACCGGAACAGGCCCGCCGCATCGCCCTGGCGGCCGGAGTGTCCGCGCTCATCCTCGGGAGCGGCCACATCCCTCTCTACCTCGGCCGCACCGTCCGGTTCGCCACCCCAGGGCAGCGCCAAGTACTCGAGGCGCTCTACCCGACGTGCGCGGCGCGGGGCTGCGAGGTGCCCGGGACGCTGTGCGAGGTCGACCACGTCGACGGCTGGGCCCTGGGCCACGCACCCACTGACATCGACAACCTCGCCTTGACCTGCGGATTCCACAACCGGTTCAAGGCGGCCAACCCTGACCAGGTCCACATGATCCGAGGCGAGGACGGCCGATACACCTACCGGCTGCTCCCTCCCGGAGACACCCGCCACCGACCCCCACCGACACCGGCACCCGACGTCCCCAACCCCTGGGAAGCGCCCGCCGCCTGCAGTCCCCGCTCAGCCGCCCGCCGATACCGACACAGAAACGGCTCCCCGCGAGCCGGAGCCACCACCCGAGGACGCCGCCAAACCGCCGGGCCTTAACTGCTGCGCACCCGCGCCCAGCCCACTACGCCGCGTAGGAGTGTTCAATGAACGGCGGATCAGGAGGAGTCCGGGGAGCAGCCGGTTCAGGCGCTGTCGAGTGCGGCCTCGGACGCGCAGCCGATCTCGATGCTGGTGGACCGAGCTCGAACGCAGGGGCTGCAGCCGGCGCGTCCTGCACGGGGACAAGGAGGCCGGGGATGCCCGCATCAGGCGTCAGGAGATTCTCCGGAAAGACCATCCTCCTGCCTTGACCGTCCTGCTGGACGAAACGAGCCTGCACCGCGAGGTCGGTAACAAGGAACTCATGCGTGAGCAGCTCGAACAGCTCATCAGCATGGCCGGCCGTCACGTCACCGTCCAGGTCGTGCCCAGTCGTGGCGAGCACGGAGGCAACTCCGGGCCGTTCGTCGTGGCGACCCTGGAGGACCGGTCGGAGGTCGTGTATGTCGAGAGCGCGTATCGTGGACTCACCTTGAGCGAGCCGGAAGCCTTGGCTGCGGTCGCGAGAACCCTCCGGGAGCTTCGCCGCCTGGCCCTGCCGATGGCCGCGAGCATCGAGTTGGTCCGCAGGACGGTGGAAGAGAGATGGACCTGAGCCGCGCGGTGTGGCGCAATGCCAGCCGCAGCACCCCGAACGGCGGCAACTGTGTGGAGGTCGCCGGCGTTCCTGGGACGGTCGCCATTCGCGACAGCAAGGACCCCGCCGGCCCCAAACTCGTCATTACCCCCGGCGACTTCCGGTGCCTCGCCGAGACCCTCAAGAACCTCTGACTCCGACAGCGGAAGCCCCGGCTCCGCGCCGGGGCTTCGCTGTAGTCGAGGCCGTCTTACCCGCCCGGACGGCCGTTATTGGGCCCGGCCACTCAGAGCTGTGCCCAGGCTGTGCTGGAGCAGTTCAAGGTCAGCGACAAAGCAGACGACCTCGCCGTTTCTGGCGCGGCCGATCCAGATCGGGTAGGTCCCGTCGCCCATACCGCACCTGAACACGATGACGTTCAGCTCAGGATCGTCGGTGGGAACCTCGATACCGCCGAGATGGATGGAACGAACAATGGCGTCGACCATCGCCGATCGATCGCGTTCGAGGTGGCCGCGTCCAGTTCCCAGGACACCGCGGGCTCGGCACGTACATTGAGCTTTGCGGCGTTCACCAACCGCATCGGGGACGGGATATGCGGAACTGGTGATCGTTCCCAGTGAGAGATTGACAGAGTCACCGGGTAGCGGCCCGGTGGGACCGTCACGATGAAGGGCTGCACCTCAGGGTGGACTCCCCCAGCCGGGGTCCTGGGCGATCAGATGCCCGGTGGGCAGGCGCGACACGCCGACCGATTGAACATCGATGACCGAGGCAGTCCCGTCGTCCCATCGGTAACGGGTCCCTGCGGAGAACATCATGTCCATGGGGGATTCAGACATGGCAACGGATCATCTCAGGAAGGGATGTTGGGCCATGTCTCGATTTCCCTATCCGATGGATCTCGGCGTGCCGCGGACCGTCTCTGACAAGTGGTGACGCGATCAGTGGGGGCGTAGGGCCTTTTCTATGGCGGTCAGTTTGTCGGCCAGGTGCAGGAGGGCGCCTACGGACGGGTCTTCCTGGTTGCCGGCGAGGGTCTGGGATCGTTGGTGGGCGGATTTGATCTCCGTCCAGCGGGTCTGCTGGGCGGGGGTCAGGGTGCCGCGGAGTTCGGCCAGCTTGAGGATGTTCGCTTCGGCGTCCGAGGTCAGGGTTTGGGACTCGGCTCGGTAGTGGTCGTCTATGGCTGCTTCCAGTTCGGCCGCGTTCATGACCGGCAGGATGCGTTCGGCGAGTTTGTTCATGTCGCGGTAGGAGCCCTGTAGACGGAACGGGGGCTCGGTGCGGGCGGCGTCGTCCTGGGCCGCGGACGCTATGTAGGCGCGGTTGACCGTCAGGACCACCTGCTGGACGTGGAGCAGCTTTTCCAGGACGGAGAGGATCTCGTCCAGTTCGGTCTGGGAGTACGGGTGGGACAGGCGGTCGGGGCGGACGGTCTGGTCGCCGGAGGCCAGGCGGACGAGCAGCTCGATGTCGGAACGGTCATGGTTCGTCAAGGGCGCGAGGACCGGGTTCGACGTCAGGGCGTTCTCGATGTAGCTGAGCACGAACAGGTCGTCCTTGCCGGACAGGACGTCGCCCAGGTTCCACACGTCGGCGCGGTTGGCGAGCATGTCGGGGATGCGGAAACGCTGCCCCGACTCGGTGTACGGGTTGCCCGCCATGCAGACGGCGAAGCGTTTGCCGCGCAGGTCGTAGGTGCGTGGGTCGCCGTCCTTGACGCCTTCGATCCGGCGTTGGGCGTCGCAGAGGGGGATGAACTTCTGCAGGAGTTCGGGTGACGTGTGCTGGATGTCGTCCAGGTAGAGGAGGACGTTGTTGCCCATGTCGAGGGCGAAGTTGATCTTCTCGACCTCCTGGCGGGCGGTGGCGTTGGGGGCCTGGGCGGGGTCGAGGGACGTGACGTCGTGGCCGAGGGCGGGGCCGTCCACCTTGACCAGTGCCAGGCCGAGGCGTTCGGCGACGTACTCCATGAGCGTCGTTTTGCCGTAGCCGGGCGGGGAGATGAGCAGCAGCATCCCCATCTGGTCGGTGCGCTTGCCGTCGCCCGTGGCGCCCAGCTGTTTGGCCAGGTTGTCGCCGATGAGGGGGAGGTACACCTCGTCGACCAGGCGGTTGCGGACGAACGCGCTCATCGTGCGGGGTTTGAGGGCGGGGATGCCGAGGCGCTTCTCCTCGGTGGCGATGAGGTCGTTCCGCTGTTTCTGGTAGGCGCGGAAAGCCGGGACGCGGTCGGTGCGGAAACGTGCCGTCCGGGCCAGCAGTTCGTCCAGGCGCAGGTCGAGATGGCGGTCGACTATGCGCGGGTGGTTGCCGAGCAGGTCGTCGATGGTGGCGGTCAGGGCGGCGGGGGAGTCGTAGCGGGTGGAGGCGCACAGCTGTATCGCGACCGCCTCGGGGAGGTCGGACGGGTCGTCGGCGAACGAGCCGAGCCAGGCTTCGGCGAGCTGGTGGCGGGCGGCGAGGTCGTCGCCGAGGGCGCTCAGGTCGGCCTCCAGTTCGGCCTGGTGTTTCTGGCCGAAGTTCTTCAGCAGATCGCGGGCGCCCTGGCTGGTGACGAAGCCGTCCGGGGCGGCGGCGAGTTCTTCGATCAGGTACTCCGCCGCGAGTGGGCCGTCCGGGGACGCCAGGCCGGTTCGGCCGGTGAAGGCGGTGATGGACGTGGCGAGTTCGGTGGTGAGGGCGGTCAGGGCGTCGGTGCGGCCGAACGTCCGGCGGGCCCGGACGAGGGAGCGGGCGCGGGTGGCCAGAGCGGTTCGTCCCGCGGGGGCGGTGCCGTGCGTCCAGAAGAGCTGCGCGGCGGCTCGGGCCGGGGACGGGTAGCGCAGCAGGCCGGCGTCGGCGTGGAGGTGCAGCAGAGTTTCCAGGATGCGGGCGGCGTCGTGGTCGTGGACGCCTCGTTCGTAGCCCTCGTCGTAGCGGTCGGCGGCCGCGTCGCGGACGAGGGCGAGGAGGCTGCCGTCCGCGGCGGCCCGGTCCAGGTCGCCGGGGCCGGTGTCCGCGAGGATCGACGTCGCCAGGTACTCGGCCCGGTAGGTTTCCGGGGTTTCCGAGACGAGGGTCTGGTTCCACAGGTGGCGGGTCGCGGCGAAGGCGTCGTCCAGGACGGGGGCCCGGTAGTCCGTGCCGGTGATCGCGAAGGCGACGGTGTCGCGGTGCGGGACGAGGGTCAGCTCGATCGGGCGGGTGTTCACCGCGAACCGGTGCCGGCCGAGCCGGATCGTCCCGCCGTCGTCGCCGTACAGGTCGAGGCGGTCGCGCAGGGCGCGGCCGGCCTCCTGGCGGGCGGACTTGACGCGGCCGTCCAGCTCCTCCGCCCGGACGCCGTCGTCCAGGGCGCGCAGCTCGTCGGCGATCCCGCGCAGGCGGGCCACCATGGCGTCGGTGGCGAAGTAGGTGTTGACCTCGTCCGGGGAGCCCAGCGCGGCGGCGCGGCGGCGGACGCCGGAGAGGATGCGGCCGGCCGACTCGGTGAGGCGGTCGGTGCGGCGGGCGCGCTCGTCCAGGAGGGTCTGCTTGCGGGACGAGAACGCCTCGTAGACCTCGGTGCGCTTCGTTTCCAGCTCGGAGCGGAAGTCGTCCAGGTCGGAGAAGCGGGCCTGCAGAGTTTCCAGGCGGAGGAGCAGGCGGCCGAGTTGCTCGTCGCACGTCTCGGGCGTGGTGGCGCCCGCGAGGGCGCCGGCGATGGACTGGTCGAGGAGGGCCAGTTCGGCGGCGAACTCGGCGCGGCCCTCGCGTCCGAGGAGGTCGCGGCGCCGGTTGCCGAGGACGGCGCGGGCGCGGTTGAGGCCGCCGAGGACCTCGCCGACCCGCTCCAGGATCGCCGTGCGGGCGGTGGCGTCGGTGATGTCGAGGTCTCCGACGACCTCGGTGACGACCTCCAGGCCCTCGTTCTGCGCGTCGAGGAGATCGGCGAGGGGCACGGCGTCGGCGGCGGTCTCGATGGCGTGCGCCGACTCGGTGATGCGCTCCACTTCGGCGTGGTAGCCGGTGAAGGCGTCCTCGCCCTGGAGGAACTCGACGGCGCCCCGGCCCGCGTCGCGAAGCTCCGCCTGGACGCTTTCGGAAAGTTCGTCGATCCGGTCGGTGTCGGCGTACCGGAGGTCGCGCAGAGTTTCCAGGCGGCCCTGGGCGCGGCGGAACTCGGCGAGCCGGCCGATCCAGCCCTCGGCGCTCTCCGGTGCCTCCGTCCGGGCGCGGCGGATCAGCGCGGCGATGTCGTCGGCGGCCTCGGAAACAGCGGCAACGGCCTGGTCGGTGAGCGCGCGGACCTTCTCGTACTCGTCCAGGACCTGCCCGGCGGTCGAGCGCACGTCCGCCAGCGGCGCCGCCACCTCCCCGAGGTCGGCGTCGGCGAGCCAGTGGTACAGGTCGGACGTCCGCGTGCACGCCGAGATCAGCGCCTCGAACACCCGGGTCGACGGCGACATCTCGTCCACCATGCGGGTGACGGAGAGGCATTCGGAAATTCCGCGGACGAGGTCCGCGTTTCCCACGCGCTCCAGCGGGCCCGTCCCGACGGGCTGTGCGGCGGCGTGCGCGTCGGAGACGTACGGGGTCCGCCAGATCTGCATCGGGTGGACGCGGGCCGGCTCGTCGGAGAAGGCCCGCATCACGGCGAGCGTCCCGTCCTCGAACAGCGAGAACCCGTGGCAGGTGACCGGCGTCGTGACCTGCTTGCGGATCACGTTGTACGGCAGCAGCAGCGACCGGCCGTCCTCGCGCGAATGGAAGACGTAGAGGACGTCCTCGCCGTTGGGGGAGCGGATGACGCGCTCGTACTCCAGGCCCGTGACGTCGGTGTCGAACGTCTTCGCGGCGCCGGTGTCCAGGTAGTAGCCGCCCGGAAAGATGATCCCGTGGTCGTCCGGCAGCCTCCGGCACGCCTGCGCGATGCCGTCGAGCCGCACGACCTCCTTCGTGCGGACGTTGAACACCAGATGCCGCCACGCGGTCTCGTTGTACGGGCGGATCCGCAGCAGGATCAGCGCCCCGACCCGCGCGTGCAGGACGTCGGCGTCGGCGAGGGACTGCAGCGGCTCGTCCACGGGCTCGGAGTAGATGCCCGTCCCGGTGCCGGTGTTGTCCTCGATCTTGACGGTGAGGGTCCCGCCGATCGTCTCGACGAACATCTCGCCCTCGATCGAGATGTGCGGGTGCCGTCCGGGGACGTGGTCGTCCCGCGTGGTCTCGATCCAGTCGACGTCGTGCGCCGGCGGGAACTGGTGGTCGCGTTCGCCCTGGTTGTCCTCATACGCAACGGTCCCGTCGGGTGCCGTCCGCCACCGCAGCACGCGCAGATCGGACAGGCGGGGGCCGGTCTGGAACACCGCGAGCAGGCGTCCGTCCACAAGACGGAGTTGCAGAAGCCGCGCCTGGCGGTAGTACCGGTACATGTCGGCGAAGTCGCGCTGGAACCGCGGGTCGTCCAGCAGGCCGGGCACGGCGTCCATCCCGGCCGGGACGAAGGCGATGCCGTCCCCGTCCCGCGTGAAACGGTGCAGGGAGAACACGTCGTCGACCGTCGTCTCCGGTTTCAGCCCGAGGAAGACGTTGTAGCCGAACAGCATCACGCCGCCGAGCGCGACCACGTCACGCGGGACGCAGTTGTGCGCCGTCCGGATCTGCTCGGTGCCCGCCAGCCGCAGTTCCGTGCCGCCGAAGACCTCAAGCCGCCGGACGTTCAGCGCCTCCGCCCGCCGCGCCAGCTCGGCGGCGTGCTCGGCGAGCCGCGCACGCAGCACCTCGTACGTGCCGTGGTCCAGCTCCGACCGCCCCGCCTCGGCCCCGGTGGCCTCCCTCACGTCCTCATTCACCCATCTCTCCCGTCTGTCCTTCGTTCATGCACGTTCGCGGCGTCCTCAACCGCCGGCCCATGCCCTCCACGCACAGCCCTGCCGCCCATCCGGCCTCCGGCCGCCAGGCCGCAGGTCACAATGCAACCGTTGCGCGGCCCGGACGGTGCCGGGGCGGCGAGCCGGCCGGGGGACGCGGCTCGCCGCTCCCCGGCATCAGCCGGCGGTCAGGGCGGATCCGTTGATCTCGGACAGCGGGGCGTCGGCGACGCCGAGGCGGCGGGCGGTGTCGAGCAGTTCCCGCAGCCCGCCCGTCTCCGGGCCGCCGTCCTTGATCAGCCGCAGCAGCAGCGCGGAGAGGGTCAGGTCGCGGACGCCGCCCGTGTCGATCGAACCGAGCAGCTTGGACATGTCGCCGGTGAAGCTGCCCGTCCCGTCCAGCCAGGGGCCGGCGATGGACTGCGCGACCTCGGAGTTCTGGACGAAGCCGTCCACGCTCTTGCCGAGCGCGATCGACCCGACGAGCCGGTCGAAGAAGACGCTGTCGCCGCCGACGATGCTGATGTCGGCCTTGTCCAGCCCGGCGGCGAGGACGCTCGCCTGTGCCTCGGCGACCTCCCGCTGCACCTCGATCCCGGCGAGCCGGACGTCCTTCTCCGCCTCCAGCCGCAGCCGGTACTCCTCGTGCTGGCGGGACGCCTCGTCCAGCGCCGCCATCGCGCCCGCCTTCTCGGTCAGGCCCTCCGCCTCCGCCATGAGGCTCTCGCGGATCCGCGCGGCCTCGACCAGCGCCTTCTCCCGCGCGACGGCGGCCTCGGCGCGGCCGACCTTCTCGATGGCCTCGGCGTCCTTCTCGCGCACCTGGACCTCGGCGAGCCCGGCGGCGGCGGCCTCGGCACGCAGGCCCTCGGCCAGCCGGATCTTGGCCTGCGCGTCCATCTCCGCGGCCTCCTGGCGGGCCTGCGCCATCGTCAGCTCCTCGCGGGCGCGGTGCTCGGCGGCGGCCTCCGCGGCCTCGGCGGCCTTGATGTCCTTGACCAGGTTCTCCTGCGCCTCGGCCTCCGCGTGGATGATGACCGACTGGCGGGCGCGCTCGGCCTCCTCGACCGTCCGCAGCCGCTTGATGCCCTCCTCCTGCTCGGCGACGGTCCGCTCCACCGCGATCCGCTCGCGGACGACGTTCGCGATCTCCCGCTTCTCCGCCTCGACCTCCTTGTCGGCGGCGATCCGGGTCAGCTCCGTCTCCCGCTCGCGGGCGATGACCTCCAGGAGGCGGTCCTTCTCGATCCGCTCGCTCTCGATCGCGAGGACGCGCTCCTTGTTCTTCTCGGCGACCGAGACCTCCCGGTTCTTGTTCTCGGTCTGGACGCCGAGCTGCTCGTCGGTGCGGATGTGCGCGGCCTGCGCCCGCAGCCGCTCCTCCGCCTTGACCCGCTCGATCTCCGCCTCCTCGCGGGCCCGGACGGTCTCGACCTCGCGCTGCTGCCGCAGCTCGGCGTCGGCCTGGCGGCGCTCCAGCTCCAGGATCGCCTCGCGCGCCTCCACGTCCTGGCGCGTGATCTCCTTCTGCTCGTTGCGGGCGTGCTCGTTGGTGCGGACGTGCTCGATCGCGGTCAGCTCGGTGATCTTCCGGATGCCCTGGGCGTCCAGGATGTTCGACCTGTCCAGGGAGAGCAGCGGCGTCTGCTCCAGGTAGTCGATCGCGGCGTCCTCAAGGCTGTAGCCGTTCAGGTCCGTGCCGATGACGCGGATGATGTGGTCGCGGAACTCGTTGCGGCGGATGTAGAGGTCGGCGAAGTCGAGGTGCTTGCCGACGGTCTTCAGCGCCTCGGAGAATTTGGCGGCGAACAGTTCCTGCAGCGTCTCCCGGCTGCTGGCGCGTTCGGTGCCGATGGCCTGCGCCACCTTCACCACGTCCTCGGCGGTCTTGTTGACGCGGACGAAGAACGTGATGCGGATGTCGGCGCGGATGTTGTCCTTGCAGATCAGCCCTTCCCGGCCGGTCCGCTCGATGTCGATCGTCTTCACCGAGATGTCCATCATCTCGGCCTTGTGCAGCACCGGCAGCACGATCGCGCCGGTGAAGGTGACGTCGACCTTCTTGAACTTGGAGATGATCAGCGCGCGGCCCTGGTCGACCTTTTGGAACAGCTTCTTCACCATCAGCACGAGGCCGAGGGTGATGAGCAGCGCGAGCGCGAGGAGCACACCGGCTCCCAAGGTGATGGTTTCCATCGGGAATCCCTGTCTGTAGGGGGATAGGTCGCGGGGATCAGAGGGCCGGACGGTCGAATGCCGCGTCGTGCGGCATGACCCAGAAGAACTGTCCGGCCGGGTCGAAATCGAAGATCAGTGCGGTGCTGCCGGTGGTGAGGCCGGTGCCCTGCGCCTCGCCCGCCACGGCCACGTCCATGGCCGGCTGCCTGACCTGGACGATGGCGGACGACCCGTCGGGGGCGGTGACCTCGGCCTGGCCGAAGTCGGGCCCGACCCGCCCGGTGCGGATCACGCAGGGCAGCCCGACGAAGTCGCGCAGCGACGCCGCGGCCGGGCTCCGGAAGACCCGGCGCAGCGGCAGCACGGTCAGCCGCGTCCCGAACCAGGCCGCCATCAGCGCGGCGACCAGCACGAACGCCCGCAGGACCGTGCCGTCGAGCAGCGCCGCCCCCGCCAGGCTGACGAACCACGCGAGCGCGATCAGCAGCGAGAGCACGATCGTGCCGGGGACGCCGCCGAGCCCGAGGAACGCGAGCGCGCCGGCCACGGCCCCGTCCCCGGCGTCCCCGCCCTCGGCGCCGGCGCCGGCCCCCGCATCGGCATCGGCGCCGGCGCCGAGGAAGTCGAGACCCAGGCCGCCGACCAGGACGAGGGCCCAGTACACGGCGACGACCACGAGAGAGAAGCTGAAAAGCGCGGTCGGAAAACCGAACGCCACGTCGACGAATTCACCCATTTGAACGCACGCTTCCGCATCGAGACGTCATGGACCGTGCCGGGCGCGCTGAATACGCGCCGGCCGTGAAGAAAGGCCCGCTAAGGGGAGATGAGGGTGCTGCTCAGCTATCTGGGAAGTCGTGCGCCCGGGCCACGGCGGTCAGGCCGTACGGCGGGGCGAGAAGGCACGGCACCGGCGGTGGCGGCGCAATGAAAAAGTGCCGGGGAGTCATCAGCCCTCCTGATCGCAGACATATCCTGTCTCGCCGACCAGGCTTCCCGGCACACCAGTCGTTACTTTAGCTTATTTCTCTCTTTAAGGGAAGTCTCCAGCCGGATCGGCGGCCGTCCCCCGGGCCACTGCCGTGCCGTGAGGTCGCTCCTCGATCCGGCGCTCTGCCTGCTCAGTGGGGTTGCGTCGCGTGGCGCGCGGGTGGCTAGCATGGGCGTGACAGGTCTGGACGAACTTTCAGGTTACGTTGAGGTGGCTTTGGGGTTCGGCTCAGGCAACCGGCGTATTTTGGCGCGCCATGACCTCGCAGACCAGCCGGCCGATCTTCATCATCGGCTGCCCCCGTTCGGGAACGACGCTGCTCCAGCAGATGCTGCACTCGCACTCGCGCATCGCGTTCCCGTCCGAGACCAGGTTCGTGCACACCTCCTACGAGGCGCGCCAGACCTTCGGCGACCTGGAGCTTGAGGAGAACCGGCGCAAGCTGGGCGAGTGGATCGCCAAGGGCAAGGACACCAAGTTCCACGTCCTCAAGCTCGACCCGGACGACATCGTCGAGGAGATCGTGAACGCACCGCCGACCCTCGGGTCCGCGCTGGCGACCGTTTTCCGGGCGTACGCGCGCGAGCACGGCAAACCGCGCTGGGGCGACAAGCGCCCGAGCTACTTCCGCCGGATCCCGATGCTCCGGCGCATGTTCCCCGACGCGCAGTTCATCCACCTCGTCCGGGACGGACGGGACGCCGTGAGCTCGCTGAAGAAGATGCCCTGGTACGACGGCGACACGTACTCCGCCGCGCTGACCTGGCGGGAGGCGGTCGACACGGGGAAGCGCCTCAGCGCGCGCCTCGGCCCGGACACCTTCTACGAGTTCCGCTACGAGGACCTGGTCGCCGAGCCGGAGCCCGCGCTGGTGAAGCTGTGCGCGTTCCTCGGCGAGGAGTACGACCCCGCGATGACCAAGGCGTACAAGCACGCCCGCGAGACGGTGCCGTCCGCGCGCAAGTGGCACCTCCGTACGCACGAGGCGCCCAACACCCGCAATGTGGGGGCGTGGCGGGAGCGCCTCGAGGACTGGGAGGCGGATCTCGTCGAGCACGTCCTCGCCTCCCGCCTGGTCGACCACGGCTACATGCTGTCGGGGGTGTCGCGCCCGACCGCCGCGCAGCTCGCCACGTTCCACCGCCTCGCGGCGCACCGGTGGCGGTCGCGGCGTGCGCACGCGGTGCTGGACCGGCTCGCGCAGACCCGCGACCCCAATCCCGTCGTCTCGCTCCTGAACGGGCCGGTGCCGGTGGACGGCGCCTCTGACGAGGGCTGACTCCGCCGGAGACAGGTACGTCTTGCCGCGGGGGAAGAAGGACCTGGCTTGCCCGTGATGGGCGAGTCTGAGTGGTTGACCGAAATTCTCATGGAACGTGCCGGGGCGCGGTGGCCGGCAGCCGCCCGCCCGCGACGGGCCTGCTGGGGAACGACGCAGGTCGCGTGCCGTCATGAGGTCCGCGGGGAGGAACGGATCGGTGGGACTCACGGTGCCGCCGGTTTCCCGGCGGGCTGTGGGTGGGTCCCTTAACGGAAGTGGTTACTGATCGGTAACATAGCGCCGTTTTACCGGATCACTGACTTAATTTACGAAACAGAGACATGGTTGTGTCCGATCGTTCACATGCGGATCTGAGACACATCCTCCATTTGCCTGTATCTTGCGTGTTGCTCGTCTTCCGATAGCTATCGCGATTGATTCGATGATCCTCTTACATAAGGAGGAGTGCGGTGACCAGATCGGAAACAATTTCCCACGGCGAGTTGCAATCGTGGCTTCTTGACAGGATCGCCTTCTACCTCGACAGGCCTGCCGAAAACATCGATCCAGGGGTCGAACTGGCCCGCTATGGAGTCGACTCGGTCTACGCCATCAGCATCATCAGCGACATCGAGGACCACCTGCAGGTCGAGGTCGACGTGGCCGAGGCCCGGCGCAGGGAGACGGTGACCGCGCTCACCGACTACCTGCTCGAACTCGTCGCGTGATGGGCGGCCGGCCGGGCGGCGGGCCCGTCATGGTGGTGCTCGGCGACAGCGTCGCCGAGGGCCAGAACGACCCGGACCCGGCCGGCGGGTGGCTCGGCTGGGCCGGTCGGCTGGCCCATGAGCTGGGCGTTTCCCGTGCGGAGATGCTCAACGTCTCCGACCCGGGCGCGACGATCGAGGACGTGGTCGGCGAGCAGCTGCCCGCCGTCCGGGACCTGCGGCCGGGCCTCGTCGTGCTCGGCTGCGGCATGAACGACGCGCTGCGCGGCTTCGAGCGGGCGGACGCGGCGGCCCGGCTGAACGAGCTGTTCGGCTGGGCCCGCGAGCGCGGCGCGGTCGCGCTCGCGATTCCGGTGCCGCGGCCGCCGCTGCTCGACCTCGCCCCGATGTCGCAGTTCCGCAAGAAGCGCACCGTGCAGCGCATTCACGACTTCAACGAGGAGCTCGACCGCGCCACCGGCGACTTCGGAATACCGTTTCCCGCGCGGGAAACGGTGGCGAAAGTCGCCGACCCCGCGATGTGGAGTGCCGACGGAATCCACCTGAACCCGAGAGGACACGCATATGTGGCGGAGGTGATCGCGCACATCGCACGGAGCCTGCTCGGCGAGCGGGCCATCTGAGCCTCGGGGGCCACCGCACAAGTCTGGGATACAGATGAAGAGACCATTCGCCTTCGCCCGCGTCCCCCAGTCGATGATGCTGATTCCGCTCGCGCCGGTGCTGGCCGTGCAGGCATGGCGGACGGCGCGCCGGACACCCCGGCTCGCCCCCGCGTCGGGGGACGAGTACGGCTTCGTACCCGGCGCGGATCCGGGTGCCGGGCCCGCGTACCGGGTCGTGGTGATCGGTGAGTCCACCGCCGTGGGAGTCGGGGCGTCCCAGCACGCGCAGGCGCTGCCGGGCTTCCTCGCCGAGGCGCTGAGAGAGCGCTTGCGCAGAAGCGTGGCGTGGTCGGTCAACGGCGAGAACGGCGCGACGGCCCACCGGGTCGCGACCGCACTCGTCCCACCGGCGAACGGCACCCCCGCCAACGGCGCCCCCGCCAACGGCGCCCCCGCCAACGGCGCCCCCGCCAACGGCGCACCCGCCAACGGCGCCCCCGCCAACGGCGCCCCCGGCAACGGCGGAGTGAGCCCGGACCTCGTGGTCGTCACCGTGGGGATCAACGATCTGATCCGGCGGCGCCCGCTGCGGCGGTGGACGGACGACGTGGCCGAGCTCATCACCGTCCTCCAGGGCAGGTACGCGCACGCGACCCTGGTCGTCGCGGGAATGCCGCCCGTCCACCGGTTCCCGGCGATCCCGCAGCCGCTGCGCCTGTTCCTCGGCGCGCGGGCGCGCACCATGGACCGGATCATGCGCGACGCGGCCCGGGCGGGCGGGGCGGTCCACGCTCCCATGGACGAGGCGATGGCGCGCGACCGCCGGCTCTTCGCCTCCGACGGCTTCCACCCGTCCCCCGACGGATACCGGGCCTGGGCCGAGGACCTGGCCCGCGCCGCCGCCCCCGCCCCCGCCAGCGCCCCCGCTCCCGCCCCCGCCATCACCACGGAACCGGCCCCGGCGCCGGGCCCCGAACCCGGGGCCGCCGCCGGGGCCGGTTCCGCCGAGAGCACGCCCCCCGCCGACACCGTCCCGCCCGGGACGGTGAACTGACCCGGCCCACGGCAAGTGAAGGGACAGCTCAGGTGACGGTTCCCGGAACGTTCCGAAAGGCGGTGGAGGCCCATGACCTCTCCGCGATCACCAGCGCGCTCGATCCCGGCATCGAGTTCCACAGCCCGGTGATGGTGAAGCCGTACCGCGGCCGCGACTCCGTCGCCGCGCTGCTCGGCGTGCTGCTGGAGGTCTTCGAGGACTTCCACTACACCGACGAGCTGGTCAGCACTGCCGAGCAGGACGCGCCGGCCCAAGCGCTGATCTTCAACGCCCGGGTGATGGGCAAGGCCGTCCAGGGGCTCGACCTGCTCAGGTTCGGCGACACCGGCCTCGTCACCGGCCTGACCGTGATGGTCCGCCCCCTGCCCGCGGCTATGACGCTCGCCCGGGTGGTCGGGAGGCGGATGGAGGGAGCGGAGGGACCGGGGGGCCCGTCCGACACCGCCCAGCTATAGGGAGTGGAAACGAAGATGGACAGTAAGGTTCCCGCGCACCCCGCAGGTCCCGCGCCTACCGCAGGTGCCGTACCACCTGCGGACCCCGTGACCAAGGCAGACCCCGCAGGTCAGGCAGACCCCGTGGGCCCGGCGCGTTCCGCGCGGCCGGCGCCCGCCGTGCGTGCCGGACGTGCCGAGTTGTCCCCGGCGCACCGGATCGCCGCCGATCTGGACGGCTATCTCGGCGACCCGATGGACGACGAGGCCGGGCCGTTCTCCTACAAGGCGATCGTCGAGGCGGAGGAGCGCGACGAGCTGCCGCCGGGCGCGGTCGACGCCGTCCGGGCCTGGGGTTTCCCGAAGTACCTGGTGCCGGTCGGGCTCGGCGGCCGGCTGGCGACGCTGGAGGAGCTGTTCTTCGTCACGCGCGGCATCTCGCGCCGCAGCGTCACCGTCGCGGTGATGTACGGGTCGGGGCTGCTGGCGGTGAACCCGATCTGGCTCTGGGGCGACGGGTGGCAGCGCAGGACCGTGGCGGACGGTGTCCTGAACGGCGATCTGGCCTGCTTCGGCGTCTCGGAGGCCGATCACGGCAGCGATGTGATGGCGTCGGAGTCCGAGGCCGAGATCCGCGGGGACGAGCTGCTGCTGACCGGGACGAAATGGCCGGTCGGCAACGCCACGCGCGGACGGTTCGTCACCACCTACGCCAAGACCGGCGCGCGGGACTTCTCGCTGATCCTGGTCGACAAGCGGGAACTCGAACCGGACATGTGGGCGGCGCTGCCGCCGGTGCGGACGGTGGGGCTGCGCGGCCACGACCTGAGCGGGGTCGCGTTCGTCGGCGCGCGGATCCCGGCGGAGCGGGTGATCGGGCGGCGCGGGTCCGGGCTCGTCCAGACGCTGAAGACGCTGCAGATCACCAGGACGGCGATCGCGGCGCTGTCGGTCGGGACGATGGACGCCGTGGTGCGCATCGGGATGGAGTACTCGCACCAGCGCACCCTGTACGGGTCGGACATCTACAAGATCCCCGTGATCCGCGACCATCTCGTCAAGACGCACCTTGATCTGCTGATCGCCGAGTGCGTGGCGATCCCGGTGACGCGCTGCCTGACGGTCGCGCCCGGACGCCTCAGCCTGTGGTCGTCGATCGTGAAGTACTTCGTCCCCGTCTTGGGGGAGGAGGTCGTGGCGAGCATCGGGACCGTGCTGGCGGCGCGCGGCTACCTGCGCGAGGGCGTGGCGCACGGGGTGTTCCAGAAGCTGCAGCGCGACCATGCGATCGCGAGCATCTTCGAGGGCACCACGCACGTCAACCTCGCCAACGTCGCCGGGCAGCTCCCGTATCTGATCGAGCCGCCGGAGGAGACGGGAGGCGAGGAGGAACTGCTCGCCGACCTGTTCTGCTGGACGAGGACGCCCCCCGCGTGGGAGCCGGACGGCCGGATGCTGCAGCTCACCAACGAGGGCCGCGACGAGGTCGGGCAGCGGTTCGAGGAGATCTCCGAGGAGCTGCTGTCGGCGGCGAACGTGCACGCGGCGCCCGGTGTCGCGGCGGAGTTGAAGGACCTGATGTCCAGCATCGGCGGCCTGCGCGCCAAGGTGGACGAGGGCATCCGGGCGAGCGAGGGCGACACCGGTTCGGTGGCGGCGCTGGCGCGTGCCAAGCGGTACTGCGAGCTGCACGCGATGATGTCGTGCGCCCTGACATGGCTGCACAACCGGCACGAGTTCGGCGGGGCGTTCGCCGAAGGGCAGTGGCTCGTGCTCTGCCTGCAACGCCTGCTACAGCGCGCACAGCCCGACACCGTCCTGTCCGAGGAGTTCCTCCCCTCGCTGGAGGACGCCATGTTCCGCAGCTTCGGCGAGCGTCGCTGGTTCTCCCTGCTGTCGCTGGCCGAGGACGAGTGACAGCCCATGCACGCGCACAGGGACTTCGTGTCGCTCGTCCGGGAGAACGTTCAAGAGCAGGGCGACGACCGGGCGTTCACCTTCATCAGTGAGGAACCGGGCCGCAAGTACAAGGAGAACGTGCTCGGATTCGCCGAACTCGACCGCAAGGCGCGCGCGCTGGCGTGCCGGCTGGAGGCGCGCGGCCTGCGCGACAGGGCCGTCCTGCTGCTGTATCCGGAGGGGCTTGAGTTCCTGACGGCCTTCATGGGCTGCCTGTACGCGCGGGTCGTCGCGGTACCGGCGCCGCTGCCCGAACTGGACGCGGGACGGTTCGGACGCACGCGCCGGATCATCGAGGACGCCGACATCGCGCTGATCCTCACCGACACCGCCCACCGGGGCAGACTCGACGGGTGGCTGGACGACTCGGGCCTGAAGGGACGCGTCCGCTGCCTCGACACCGAGAGCGCCGAGGACGGCGACGGCGGCCCCGGCCCCGGCGACTGGACGGCCCCCGCGTTCGGCCCCGGCACCCTGGCCTTCCTGCAGTACACGTCCGGTTCGACCAGCGCCCCGAAGGGCGTGATGGTCACCCACGGCAACCTGCTGAGCAACGGCGAGGAGATCAAACGGCGGATCGAGGGGACGTCCGACACGGTCGGGGTCGGGTGGGTCCCGCACTACCACGACATGGGCCTGGTGGGGCAGTTCCTCCAGCCGCTCTACCTCGGCTGCCGCTACGTGTTCACCTCGCCGATCACGTTCATCAAACGTCCCGTGCTGTGGCTGGAGCTGATCACCCGCTACCGCGGCACGATCACGGTCGCGCCGAACTTCGGGTACGAGCTCGCGCTGCGCCGCGTCACCGACCGGCAGATGGACGGGCTGGACCTGTCGTCCCTGCGCGTGGTCAAGAACGGCGCCGAGCCCGTCCGGGCCGCGACGCTGGAGAGGGTGACCGAGCGGTTCGCCCCGATCGGGTTCCGCCCCGACATGTGGATGCCGTGCTACGGGATGGCGGAGACGACCCTCCTCATCACCGCGGCGCCCCTCGGCGGCGGCCCGGTCATCCGCGACTTCGACGCCGAAGCCCTCACCCGCGACACCGCCGTCCCGCGCGACGAACCGGACGGGACGGCGGGCGAGAACGCGGGCGAGGACGCGGGCGGTGAGGCGGGCGGGGTGCGGCGGCTGGTGAGCAGCGGGCGTCCGGTGTCCCTGGACGTCCGCGTCGTCGATCCCGCGACCCGTGCGCGCCTGCCAGAGGGGCGTGTGGGGGAGATCTGGGTCGGCGGCGGGAGCGTCGCCGACGGCTACTGGCGCAGCCCGGAGGAGACCCGTGAGGGCTTCCAGGCCCGCACCGCCGAGGGCGACGGCCCCTACCTCCGGACGGGCGATCTCGGCTTCCTCGCCGACGGCGAGCTGTACGTCACCGGCCGGATCAAGGACCTCGTCATCGTCAACGGGCGCAACATCCACGCCCACGACATCGAGGAGGCCGCGCAGGCCGCCCACCCCGCCGCCCTCGTCGGCGCCGCGTTCGTCACCGAGACCCCGCTCGACGACGGCAGGGAACAGGTCGTCATCGTCCAGGAGGTCAGTACGAGGGCCGCCGCCGGGACGCCGCTGGACGAGCTGGCGTCCCTCATCAAGACCCGCGTGGCCCGCGCATTCGAGCTGCCCGCGCTGAGCGTCGTCCTGTCCGGGCGGGGCACGGTGCGGCGGACGACGAGCGGGAAGATGCAGCGCCGCCTGACCCGGGAGGCGTTCCTCAGCGGGGAGATCACCGAACTGGCCGGCGACCTCGAACCGGGCGTCGCCGCGCTGCGCCGGACGCCGGTGACCGTCCGGTCATCAGGCCCTGGTACCGGGAGTCTCGGTGAACCGGAAAAATCGCCCTAACCAATCCTAGTCAAAAGCATGACTAATCATGTCGTTGTCTGCTACCGTCGGCACAACCCTGAGTCAAGGCGGGGAGAGAAGGCCGATGGCGCTACGTCACGCGGTGCTGGCGGCGCTGCTCGATGGCGAGTACAGCGGCTACCAGCTGGCCAAGATCTTCGATTTGTCGGTCTCCAACTTCTGGCACGCCGTACCGCAGCAGCTCTACTCGGAGCTGTCGAGGTTGGAGACCGAAGGCCTGATCAGCGGGCGGCAGATCATCCAGCACGACCGTCCCAACAAACGCGTGTACACCGTCACGCAGGCCGGCGTCGACGAACTCGAACGGTTCGCGACGTCCCCCGCCAAGCCAGGAATCATCCGAGAGAACCTGCTCGTCATGGTGCAGGCCGTGGACCACATCTCCGCCGAGTCCGTCATCGCGCAGCTCGAGGACCGGGCGGTGGCCTCCGCCGCCAAGGTCGAGGTCTTCGAGCACACCCTGAAGCACCTGCGCGGCGATCTGGACGAGGAGACGTTCCTGCGGACCGGTACCCCCGTGGGCCCGTATCTGACGTGCCTGCGCGGCCTGCGCTTCGAGCAGGAGAACTACGAATGGTTCACCAGCACCGCCCGGCTCCTGCGAGCACGGGCGGGCACCCAGGCCGAGGGGGGCGAGCCGTCATGACCGAAGCGCACCGCGCGCCGGCGGCCCGCATCCCCTGCGGCACCGTGCCGCCGCATGCCCGAACGGCGGCGGCACCGGCATCAACCCCCCGCGCCCTCCCCAGCCCCGCACCCCGGCAGGGCTGGATCGGGACAACACGCCTTAGTCAAGGAGGCGTCCATCATGTCGGGCGAACACCACACCATCGAACTCCCTAGCACCCTGGCCCCGTCCCCGCACGACACCCCGCACAACGGCACCGCACCGCACGGACTGTCCACCCTCGAGGAGCCCGCCGCGACCCTGCTGGGCGAGCTGACACTGCCCGCCGAACGGGCGTCGGTGCCGCGGGCGCGCCGCTTCAGCCGGTCCGTCGGCACCGCCTCCGGCATCGGCCACATCGCCGACGACACCGAGGTGCTGGTCTCCGAACTGGTCACCAACGCCGTCCGGCACGCCACGATCCCCGGCTCCGTCCTGTGCCTGAAGATGCTGCGCGCGGGCACCCGGCTCCGCATCGAGGTCCACGACCAGAGCGCCGCCGTCCCGCGGCAGCGTCCGGTCGACCTCATGGAGGAGACGGGACGGGGCTGGTTCCTCGTCGCGGTCATGGCCGAACGGCACGGCACCGACCACACACCGTCCGGCAAGGCGGTGTGGTGCGAAGTGCGGGCCTGGCCGCGGGACGAACACTCCGGACACTGAGCCTTCCCCTCGCAGATCCCCGGTTCGGCGATGGGAGGCGCGCGCCATGTCCGTTGACTACTACCGCTCGGACGGGAATCGCGCCACAGCCGAGGAGGCCCAGCGCCTGCTGCTCGACGTGCGGGGACGCCTGCTCGCGCAGGACGTCATCCGCGTCGGCGGCGTCGTCGTGGTCGTCTCGACCTGGTTCACCGTGATCGATCTCGGGCTCGCGGCGAACGGGCGGCCGCTGCTGTGGCAGACGATCGTGTCCGACACCACGATGCACGCCGACATCGGGCAGTACACCACGCGCGAGAAGGCCGTGCGCGGGCACGCGCAGGCCGTCTCCATGATCACCAGTCGGCTCCGCGGGCTGGTGGCCCGCGCGGCCATGGACGAGGCGCGGGCCTGACCCGCGCCGGCACGGGCGCCCTGCACGGCGGCCCCCCAGGCGGCATCGACCAGCACGAGCGCGAGACCGGCACGAGCGCCGGACGAGCGCGAGCGTGCGGACCGAGACCGTGCAGACAAAGACGTAGAGACCGAGTACACGGGCGCTGAACCGCGGCCCGTCTCCCCGCATGAGGTTGTGATCTGATGGTCGCCGAAGGTCGGCCGGCGGACCCCTACGCGCCCGCCTCGAACAGCAAACCCCCGGACTACGCGTCCGCCCGCAAGGGCCGGCGTCGACGTCCCATCCGCCTGCGGATCACGGCCCTGCTGCTGGTCCCGCTGGTGTCCCTCATCACCCTGTGGGCGTTCGCCGCGAACATCACGCTCGGCGACGCGTTCGACAAGTACGACTTCTCCACGACGTACGAGAAGATGGGTCTTCCGGGCATCTACCTGGTGAACCAGCTCCAGGCGGAACGTTCCCTCAGCGTCGTCGCGCTCAGCACCGGCGACGCGGAGGCGAAGAAGAAGCTCGCCGGCCAGCGCAAACGGGTCAGCGGCGTGGAGGCGTCCTTCCGCGGGACCGCGCTGTCGCCCGAGGCGCGGGACGCCGCCGAACCCGAGACGAAGCAGCGGCTCGCCGTCGCGATCAAGGCCCTGGACACGCTGCCGGAGCTGCGCGCCCAGGTCGACTCCGGGGACGCCGAGCCGCTGGAGGTCATCAACGCCTACAGCGCCGTCCTCGACGAGGTCATCAAGGTCTTCAACGGCCTGGTGACGGTCAACGACGTCGCCATCCTCACGCAGGGCCGCGCGCTGATCAGCATCGGCAACGCCCGCGCCACCATGCTGCGCGAGGACTCCCTGGTCACCGCCGCGATGGCGCGCAACGGGCGGCTCACCCCGGCCGAGCACACCGCGTTCGTGCAGTGGGCGGCCGAGGGGCGGCGGCAGTTCGAGGCGGGCCTCGCCGATCTGAACGGTCAGATCCGCGGGCCGCTGCAGCAGCTCGCCTCGACCGAGGAGTTCAAGCGGTTCCGCGCGGCCGAGACCGCGATCGTCAACGTCCGCGACAACAAGCTGCCGCCCGAGGCGGCGCAGTGGCAGGCCACCACGCAGCTGCTGTCGCAGGCCTGGGCGCAGAAGATCACCCAGGCGAGCCTGGCGCTCAACGAGATGGCCGAGCCGATCGGCGAGCAGATCATCATGCGGCTCGTCCTCGCGGGCGGGTTCGGGCTGCTCGCGGTGGTCGCGTCGATCGTCCTGTCGCTGCTGGCGGCCCGCAGCCTGTCGCGCGAGCTGCGCGGGCTGCAGCGCGCCGCGCTGAACCTCGCGGAGGACCGGCTGCCCGGCGTGGTGGCCCGGCTGCGCCGGGGCGAGGAGGTCGACGTGGCCGCCGAGGCGCCGCCGCTCGTCATCGGCAAGAGCCGGGAGGTCGCCAGGGTCGGCGACGCGTTCACGAAGGTGCAGCACACCGCGATCGAGACGGCGGTGCGGGAGTCGTACCTGCGGCAGGGCATCAGCCGCGTGTTCCTCAACGTCGCGTGGCGCAGCCAGTCGCTGCTGCACCGCCAGCTCCGCATGCTGGACGAGATGGAGCGCGGCGCGTCCGACCCGAAGGCCCTCGAGGACCTGTTCCGCCTCGACCACCTCACCACCCGCATGCGGCGGCACGCGGAGGGCCTGGTCATCCTGTCCGGGACGTCCCCGGGCCGCGGCTGGAGCCGTCCCGTGCACGTCGAGGACGTGCTGCGCGCCGCGATCGCCGAGGTCGAGGACTACACGCGGGTCGAGGTCGTCGTGATGTCCGGGCAGGCCGCCGTGATCGGCGAGGCCGTCGCCGACATCATCCACCTGCTCGCCGAGCTGATCGAGAACGCGACCGTGTTCTCGCCCGCGCCGACCGAGGTGCTGGTCCGCGGCGAGATGGGCGCCAACGGGTTCGCCGTCGACATCATCGACCGCGGCATCGGGCTCGACCAGGCCGAACTGGACGCGCTCAACCTGCGGCTGTCGCGGCCCCCCGAGTTCGACCTGGCCGTCACCGACCGGCTCGGCCTGTTCGTGGTGTCCCGGCTCGCCGGGCGGCACGGCATCAGGGTCGCGCTGCAGCCGTCGCTGTACGGGGGTGTCAGCGCCGTCGTGCTGATCCCGCGCCAGCTGATCGTGGACGCCGACCAGCCCGACGACGAGGACGGCGCGGCCGGCGCCCCCGGTGACGTTCCCGTCGCCCGGCCGAGGCCCGTCCAGGAGAACGGCGCATCCGGGAACGGGTCGGCGAGGTCGTGGCCCACCCCGTCGGCGCCCACGTCCACGGCGATGCTCAACGCACCGACGCCCTACGACACGTCCGCGCCCACCTACGACACCACTGCGCCCACCTACGACACCACCGCGCCCACCTATGACACGTCCGCGCCCATCTACGACACGTCCGCGCCGGCCTATGACGCGGCGCCACCCGAAACTCCGGCGTCCTTCGAGGAGCAGCCGGGCCATGACGCGACGGTGGGGTTCAACGCACCGGCGTCCTTCCAGGATCAGCCGTCGTACGACGGGACCGAGACCCCGCCGTCGTACGGGACCCCGCCGTCGTCCGCTTACGGCGCACCGCCGTACGGGCAGGCGCCGCCCGCGTTCGACGCGACGCGCCCGTTCCAGGCGGCGGGGCCCGGGCAGCCGGGTCCCGGGCAGTACGGCCAGGACCCGGGAGGCGGGGCCGGGTTCGCGGCGCCCGCGTCCTTCGGGGAGGCGCAGGCCCAGGCGGGGCCCGGCGGGCGCGCCCCGCTGCCGCGCCGCGTGCGCGGCGGGAACCTGGCGCCGCAACTCCGCGACGAGCAGCCGTTCGCCGCGCCATCGGCCCAGGACGACGCCGTCGCGGCCTGGGAGGAACGTTCAGCTGAGGCGTCCCGGGACCTGTTCGCCTCCCTGCAGGCGGGATGGCTCCGCGGCAGGGACGAGGACGAGGGACCCGCGGACGGCATGGAGGGAAGATCATGACCCAGCAGGGAGTCGCGGCCGAGCTGAACTTTCTCCTCGACGATCTCGTCGACCGGGTACCGCAGATCCGCAAGGTCGTCGTCCTGTCGCGGGACGGGCTCGTCATGGGCATGTCCCGCGGCGTCGGCCGCGAGGACGCGGAGTACCTGGCGGCCCTCGCCGCCGGGTTCCACAGCCTCGCGATCGGGGCCAAGCCGCAGCTGGAGTCCGGCGAGGTCCGGCAGGCGCTCATCGAGATGGACGACGGCCTGTTCTTCGTCGTCCCCGCCGGGGCCAACAGCTGCCTGGCGCTGCTGAGCGAGGTCGGCGCCAACGCCGGCCTGGTCGCCTACGAGATGACGATGCTGGTCAAGCGCGTCGGCCGGCAGTTGTCCACGGGTCTCAGACGGGCCGGGCCCGGGCCCGGACCCAGGTGACCCGCGATGGACCCGACCGACCTGCCCGGCGACCCGCGGGGACCCGGCCGGGAACGGTGGCTGGACGCCGCCGCCGGGCCGATCGTCCGTCCCTACGCGGTCACCCGCGGCCGCACCCAGCCCCGCGGCGAGCCCCTGGACATCGTGGCGATCCTCGTCGCGACCGGCCGGCGGCCCGCGGAGCCCGGCCGGCTGTCGCGCCAGCAGCGCCGCCTGCTGGCGCTGTGCCGGCGCCCGCACGCCCTCGCCGACCTGGCCTCGGACCTGGACCTGCCGCTCGGCGTGATCCGGGTCCTGGCCGGTGACCTGCTCGACTCGGGCCTCGTGGACGTCCAGCGGTGGTCCACGCCGTCCGGGCAGACCTACGTCCAGCCGCACACCGACGCGAACCTGCTCAGGAGGGTGCTCGATGAACTCCGCGCGCTCTGACCCCCCGCCCGACGCCCCGGACGCAGCCCGAGACGAGACCGCGGGGGAGGCGCACGACGAGCGGGCGGACGGCCCGCGCGTCGCGCTGAAGATCCTCGTCGCCGGCGGGTTCGGCGTCGGGAAGACGACGATGGTCGGCGCGGTCAGCGAGATCCGCCCGCTGCGCACCGAGGAGGCGCTGACCGACGCGAGCGTCGGCGTCGACGACCTCGACGGCATCGGCTCCAAGACGACCACGACCGTGGCCATGGACTTCGGCCGCATCACGCTGCGCGACGGCGTCGCGATCTACCTGTTCGGGACGCCGGGCCAGGAGCGGTTCTGGTTCATGTGGAACGAGCTGTCGCGCGGCGCGCTCGGTGCGGTCGTGCTGGCCGACACCCGGCGGCTGATGGCGAGCTTCGCCTCGATCGACTACTTCGAGCAGAAGGGCACGCCGTTCGTCGTCGCCGTCAACTGCTTCGACGACGCCGACCGCTACGACCCGCCGGAGATCCGGATGGCGCTGGACATCGACCCGCACGTGCCCGTCCTGCTGTGCGACGCGCGCCGGACGGTGTCGGCGAAGCAGGTGCTGGTCGCGCTGGTCGAGCACGCGCTGCGGCTCGCCGGTGGCCCGCCGTCCACGAGCACCCGGTCCTGGCGGACCCCCGCCCCGACTCCGGAGAACTAACCGGACGGACGGTCGGCGGCCCGGCCGGCGCGGGCCGGGCCGCCGCCGTTGGAGTCGCCGCCGTCGGGGCCGCCGCCGTTCGGGTCGTCTCCGGGCATCGGCGGGCGCATGATGATCTCGTCCACCCCGACGTCATGGCCGTCCGCGCATCTGACCTGCGCCGTGACCGCCTCCCCGCAGCCGGCGTGCGTCAGCATGACCTGGCGCCCCTCGTCGCCGGGCAGGTACGTCTCGCCCCATTCCATGAGCCCGACGAGGGTGGGCGCGAGGTCCTGGCCCATCTTCGTCAGGTGGTACTCGTAGCGCGTGCGCTGCCCCGGTTCCTGGTAGGGCTCCCGGCTGAGCAGGCCGGCCTTGACGAGGTGGCGCAGGCGTGCGGTCACGGCGGACTCGGTCATGGCGAGGTTGCGGACGAAGTCGCCGAAACGGTTGGTCCCGAAGTAGGCCTCGCTGAGCACCAGCACCGCCGACGGCGGGCCGAGCGCGGCGAGCGTCCTCGCGACCGGGCAGTTCTGCATGGACCAGGCGTCGCGGTCGGCGAAATGCCCCTCAAGTGCGATTGTCACGCCTCCACTATAAACCTTCTGACTTTGCTTGACCAAAGTCAGCCCGCTCGCTAGCCTCCCTGACTATGGGAGAACAAAGTCAGGTACGCCCACGGCCGGTGCTCGCGGTGCTCTCCGTCGCCTCCTTCATGGCGGGCCTCGACCTGTTCATCGTCAACGTCGCGTTCAACGACATCGGGCGCGACTTCGCCGGGCATCCCATGGCCGACCTGTCCTGGGTCCTCAACGCCTACGCGATCGTGTTCGCGGCGCTGCTCGTCCCGCTCGGCCGGCTCGCCGACCGCTACGGCCGCAAGCCGACGCTGATCGCCGGCCTCGTCGTCTTCACCGTCGCCTCCCAGGCGTGCGCCATGGCGCCGGACCTGTGGTCGCTCGTCGGCTTCCGCGTCCTGCAGGCCGCCGGCGCCGCCGCCCTCATCCCCACCAGCCTCGGGCTCCTGCTGTCGGTCTACCCGGCGGCCCGCCGGGGCGGCGCGGTGCGGATCTGGTCAGCCTCCGCCGCGCTCGCCGCCGCGGCCGGCCCGGCGGTCGGCGGCGTCCTCGTCGACCTGTCCTGGCGCTGGGTGTTCGAGGTGAACATCCCGATCGGGATCGCCGTGACCCTGCTGGCGCTGCGGTACGTCCCCGACTCCCGCGAGGGCGCCACGGCCCGCATCCCCGACCTGCCGGGCACCACGGTCCTCACCCTCGCGATCGCCGCCCTCGCCCTCGGCCTCGTGAAGATCAACGAGTGGCCGGGCGAGCAGATCACCGTCGTGGTGGGCGGCGCCCTGCTCGGCCTCGCCTGGTTCTGGCTGCGCTCCCTGCGCCACCCCGCCCCGGTCATCGAGCCCTCGCTGCTGGCCGTGCGCACCTTCTCCTGGTCGAACGCGACGGTCCTGCTGTTCAGCGTCGCGTTCGCCGCCAACCTCCTGCTCGGCGTCCTGTGGATGCAGCAGGTCTGGGACTACTCGGCCGTCAAGACCGGGCTCGCCGTCGCGCCCGGCCCGCTGATGGTCCCGGTCATGGCGATCGTCGCCGGCAAGATGGCCGCCGCGCGGGTCCCCGTCGGTCTGATCACCGCCGTCGGGTGCATGCTCTGCGCGTTCGGCGTCGTCCTGATCGCGATGAGCCTCGGCCCGGCACCGGCCTACACCACCGAGCTGCTGCCGGGCTGGCTCATCGGCGGCACGGGCGTCGGCCTCGCCCTGCCCACCATCCTCTCGGCCGCCGCCGTCGACCTGCCGTCCCACCGCTACGCCACCGGCAGCGCCGTGGTGAACATGAGCCGGCAGATCGGCACCGTCCTCGGCGTCAGCCTCGCCGTCGCCGTCCTCGGCACCCCGGCCGGCTATGCCGACGCCCACGACGCCTACGTGAACGCCTGGCTGATGGTCGGCGGGTTCATGGTGATCGCCGCGATCGCCGCCCTTGGCATGACCCCGCGCAGCCCGCAGCCGTCCTCGCCCACCGTCCCCGACACAGAAACGGAAGTGGTCGCCGGTACCTCATAACCAGTGAACCCGGGCAACGGACGAAGCCTTGACCCGGACCGCAAGGCCCGGTTCGTCCGGAAGTCCCGTTTGATCGCGTCGCCCTTGGCCTCGGGTACCTGCAGAACCCGCGGCCAAGGGCGACGCGGCGACCTCCGGGGATCAGCGCCGGCCCGCGCGCCATGTGTCAGGCCTTCTTGTAGGTGATGAGGTCTCCGGGCTGGCAGTCCAGCTCGCGGCACAGCGCGCTGAGGGTGGTGAAGCGGATCGCCTTGGCGCGGCCGTTCTTGAGGATGGACAGGTTGACGACGGTCACGCCGACGCGTTCGGCGAGTTCGGCGAGGGTGATGTCGCGCTCGGCCAGGACGCGGTCGAGGTGCACCTCGATCCGGTGGGGTTCCTCCGGCGGCATCAGACGAGGCCCTCGGTGTCGGCGCGCAGGCGCGCACCGTGGCCGAACGCCCCCGCGAGGGCGGCGACGAGGATGCCCAGGAGCAGGGTCGCCACGGGCAGGTCGTAGGTGACGTTCACGGCCGGCTCCAGGGACGTCCCGCTGATCAGGGCGATCGTCGTGAGGACCTCCAGGGCCGGGACGAGGGTGGCGGTCACGATGAGGGTGAGCGCGATTCCGTACAGGCGGCGGGTGTTCCGCGGGACGAAGACGTCCCCGTCCGCGCGGAACGTCTCGGCCATCCGCATGAGGAGCGTCAGGACGACGATGGTCAGGACGCCCCACGCGATCTGGGGGCCGGCGAGCAGGATCCGATCCCAGAGACCCGGGTCGCTGACCGCGAGTTCGGCCTGATGGGTGCCGCGCAACGACGTCCCGCCGGACGCCAGAGGGGGTGTCTGCGCGCGGTCGTCGATGGTGACCTCGCGGGTGTCCACCGGCGGGATGAGGCCGATCGCGGCCAAGAGCGGGAAGAGGGTGGCGAGCCCGACTCCGAGCAGGGCGACGCCGACGGTCAGTTCCAGGGCGTGGCGGTCGATCCGTCTCCACCAGGACGTGGGGGGCATGGGCCGGCTCCTTCGAGTGGCATATCGTTTCTCGATAGTATCGAAAAACGATATGCCACCGTCAAGTGCCGGCCCGGTGCCTATGCCTGGAGGGCGGTGAGGAGGACTAGGACCAGTGTGACGACTGCGAGGAGGCCGTGGCCGAGGACGACCGGGAGGGGGAAGCCGCGCTCGGCCGGGACGTCGGCCGCCGCCGCGCCCGGTCCGCCCCGGGCGGTGCGGACGGCCGGCGCGCGGGTCACGGCGAGCCAGCGGGCGAACATGACGAAGCCGAGCAGCGCGACCGGCAGCAGGATGACGAAGGCGGTCCAGGCCAGGGCCGGGGTGTCGGCGAACACGTAGATCACCCAGACGACCAGGCCGGCGGCGGCCAGCAGGAAGTGCCCGAAGACCACCGGGACGGGGAGCCGGGACGAGCCGTCCGACTTCGCCCCGCCGCGGGCGATCCAGGTGCCCAGCATGTAGAAGCCGCCCAGCGCGGTGGCGAGCCAGGTGACGAGTGCGGCGATGCTCATGTTTCCTCCGTGTTCAGAACTGCTTGGTCTTCGCGGCTTGCCGCCGGGGGCGGGGCGTCCGCGGTGAAGCCCTCGGCCTGGGTTTTCTCGTCGGCGACGCGGACGCCGTAGCGGTAGGCGAGCTTCCCGCCGAGGAACCCCGCCGCGCCCAGGCCCGCGAGGGACACGGCCGACAGTGCGATCTGGGCGGGCGACACGGTGTCGCCGCCCATGCGCCAGCCGAATCCGGCCACGTAGGCGAACGTCACGGCGAGGTTCAGGGACATGTGGACGAGCGCGGTGCGGAAGGCCCGCGTGCCGGGCTCGATGGCGAGCAGGTCGAGGAACCCGGCCGCGGCGGCGCCCAGCGCGCCGGCGACTCCCAGGCCGATGAGCCACAGCGAGCCCTGGGCCGCGGACGCCGGATCGTCGACCAGGTGCGAGGCGACGTCGAACACGAGGCTGCCCACCCAGGCCCCGATCGGCACCGTCACGAGGATCGGGTGCAAGGGGTGGCCGTAGCTTCCGGCGAGCATGCTCACCGGCCGTTTGGCGCGGTGTTGCGGATCGTCCATGACGACCTCCTATTTCACCAACAAGTATTGGTGTTATAGCAGGCATACGTCAACGACCGTGGCTCGGTCTAGGGGTGTTGCCCGGTTTTGACCAGATTTCTAGGTGTTATGGTGATCGCGCGTTAGGCTGATCCCGTGACCTCAGACTCCTCCGCGCTGGAGGCCGCCGCGATCCTGAGCGACGACCTGCGGCGCGGCATGTACGCGTTCATCCGCTCGGCCAAGGCGCCCGTGACGCGGGACGAGGCGGCCGCCAGCGTCGGGATCTCCCGGAAGCTGGCCGCGTTCCACCTGGACAAGCTCGTCGACGCGGGGCTGCTGCGCGCCCACTACGCCAGCCCGGCCGGGGTCCGGCGGGTCGGGCGGGCGCCCAAGGTGTACGAGCCGTCCGGTGTCGACGTCCGGGTCAGCATTCCGCAGCGCGAGCACGGCCTGCTCGCGAGCATCCTGCTGGACGCGGTCCGGGAGCAGGACGCGGGGGAGAGCGGGGAGGCCGCCGCGCTGCGGGCCGCGGGGGAGCGCGGCCGTGCCCTGGGCGCCGCGGAGAGCCGTCCCGTCCGGGGCGGGCGGCTCGGCACCGAACGCGCGCTGACCTGCGCGGCGGAGATTCTGGAACGTCACGGGTTCGAACCCGACCGGGAGACTCCCACGCGCCTGCGGCTGCGCAACTGCCCGTTCCACCCGATGGCGGAGAACGATCCCGACCTGGTGTGCGGCGTCAACCACGCCTTCCTCTCCGGCATGGTGGACGGTCTCGGCGCGTCCTCCATCAAGGCGATGCTCGCCCCGCACTCCGGCTACTGCTGCGTCGAGTTCGGGCCCCGCGCGCAGTGAGCCGCGGAGGCTCCGATGGATCTTGTTCGTCCGGGCCGGCGGCTGTGCCCGGCGATGACGGCGGCCATCGTCGCGGCGGTCCTCGTCCTCGGAGTGATCGCCCCTGTCCCGCTAGGGCGCCCGCACTCTAAGGTTGGCCCATTGAAGATGGGACCTCAGCCCCGCGCGCCGGGATGAGAACGCTCTGGAGGTGCGGCGGTGGCTGTAGCGCGGGTTCTGGCGGCGATCGTCCTGGCGGCTGGGCTGCTGGGCGCGTGCGGGCAGAGCGAGCAGGAGTCGATCCTCGACAAGTCGACGCTGGTGGTCGGCGTCCGGCCGGACCTGCCGGGGCTCGGGCTCCGGCAGAAGGACGGACGGTTCAAGGGGTTCGACATCGACGTGGCGCACTATGTGGCCGACCGGCTGGGAAAGAAGGTCCGGTTCGTCGAGGCGCTGGCGGCGGAGCGGATCCCGCTGCTGACCTCCGGACGCGCCGACCTGGTGCTCGCCACGCTGTCGGTCACGCCGGAGCGCAAGACGAAGATCGCGTTCGCGGGGCCGTACTACATGTCCTTCCAGGACGTGCTGGTGCGCTCGGACGAGCGCGGCATCGACGGCGTCCGGGACCTGAAGGGACGCAGGTTCTGCGCCGTGGAGGGCGCCGACCCCACCGCGCGGCTCCTCGCGATCCACGGGATGACCGCGAAGCTCGTCCCCGCCAAGGACTACGACGAGTGCATGGCCAAGATCGGGTCGGGCGCGGTGGACGCGATCACCACGAACGACGTGATCCTGGCCGGGCTGATCAAGCGTGCGGGCGGCGGGTTCCGGCTGGTGAACGCCCGGATCAGCGAGCAGAACACCGGGATCGGGCTGCGCAAGGGCGACCCCGACGGGTGCGAGGCGCTGAACCGTGCCATCACCCAGATGTACCAGGACGGGACGGCCGCCAAGCTGATGGACAGGTGGTTCGGCGGCACCCCCGGCCTCGACCTGTCGATCATCGAGATCCCCCAGTTCGACGGCTGCGTCTGACCGGGCTAGTCCGTGGCGTGGTCCAGGATCAGGTGGAACTCGTCGGCGCGGTGGTCGGAGATCGCGCCCTCCCGCGTGCGGGTGGCGATCTTGTGGTGCAGGTAGGCCACGTCGGCGCGGCGGCGTTCGGGCGGGGACCAGGGGCGGTCGAGGATCCGCTCGATCACGTTGGTGAGGTCGATGCCCACGTCGTCGCGGACGTCGCCCTGCTCGACGCCCTCGTCCACGGAGAAGCGGAGCCTGAGCAGCGCTTCGTGGATGCGGGAGTCGGGAGGCTCGCGGGTCTGGGCGGGGCCGTCCTCGGGGGTGGGGTCCGCCGGGGCCGGAGCCGGGGCCGGGGGCGGTGGTGAGGCCGCCTGGAGGGGGAGCAGACGGCCGGCCGGCCGGCCGTCTCCCAGCGAGTCGCCGATCCCGACGACGAGGGTCGCCGCGGCGATGATGGTGGCGGCGACGCCGGCGAGCGCGAGCCAGGGCAGGTGGAATCCGCGTTCCGGGCGGCGTTGCTCCGGGCGGAGCTGTTCCGGGCGGAGCTCCTCGCTCTGCCACTCGCCGGTGTCTTGTTCGTCCGTCATGTCTGGATCGTTGCCAGGACGCGGTTGAGTTCGTCGGCGAGATCGGGGGACAGCCCACGTTCCCGCCGGCGCGTGACGATCTTGGCCTGGAGCAGGTCGATCCGCCGGTCGACGTCGACGTCCCGGTCGGCGGTGAGATCGTTCTCCAGGTTCGTGATGACGTTGTTGAGGTCGATGGCGACGTCGGAGCGGATCTCCCCCGAGGTGTAGCCGCGGCTCACGATCGGGCGCAGCCGTCCGAGCGCGTCGGTCACGCCGGTCCCGGCCGCGCGGGCGCCGCGCTCGGGTTCCGGCACGGCCGTACGGTCCGCTCTCGTCGGAGGCGGCGGAACGGTCACCGGGGTGCGCGGCGCGGAGACCAGGATCGCGGCGGCGCCCGTGACGGGGATGGCGACCACGAGGGCGAACGCCGCGAGGCGCGCCCCCCGCCGGCGCGTTCGTGCGGGCGGGCGCGGGGGCAGTGCCCTGGTGCGGTGGTCGTGGGACGGCGCCTGGCTCCGCACCGTCGTGAAGATCGCGTTCGGCGGCTCGTCGTCGCGGGCGAGGAGGCCGGCGATCTCCGCCGCGGCCGGGCCGTACCCGGCGGCCGCGCCCGCGCAGCGCGCGGCGAGCGAGGCGAGTTCCCCGGACGTCCCGGCGGGGATGCAGGCGGAGATGACGGCGCCGAGCGCGCGGACGTCAGCCGCCCTCGTCTCGTCGGCCGCGGCCCCGGCGGGGACGGCGGCCGTCCCGCGGCCGGGTCCACCGCGGGCGCTGCGGACGATCCCGCCGATGCCGGTGTCGGCGACCTTGACCTCACCGCAGACCAGCATGATCTTGCCGGGTCTCAGGTCGCCGTGCGGGACGCCGGCCGCGTGCGCGGCCTCCAGCGCCGCCGCGACCTGGGCGCAGATCCCGATGGTCTCGGACGCGGTGAGCGGGCCGAGGCGCAGCCGCTCCGCGAGGGACTCGCCGTCCAGGAACTCGGTGACGACGTACGAGACGAGGCGTCCGGACGCGTCGCGGGTCTGGTCGCTGTCGTAGACGGTCTCCAGCGCGGCGTGCGAGAGACCGGCGGCGCGGTTGACGCCCTTCTGGAACGTGCGGTGCAGATCGGTGTGCGCGGGCGCCGGCAGCTTCACCGCGACGGGACGGCCGAGCAGTTCGTCCCAGGCGCGCCAGACCTCCATCGTCCCGCCGTCGTCGAGACGCTCCACCAGCCGGTAGCGCTCCGTCAGCCGCAAGCCCGATTCCACTCGAACCAACCCTCGTCGCACATTCCTGGCCAGGTGTGGCCCCTGGCTTGCCCGGTGGTACGCGCCGTCCGGTGACGGGGTTCGAACACCCGCGTGCGATGGCGCCGGGAGGGCCGCGGCGGCTCTCTCCGGCGCCGTCTCCCGGCGGTCACACGCCGGCCGGGGAGCGCTCGGCGCGCCACGCGGCCAGCAGTTCGCGCAGGCGCTCTTCGTAGCGGGCGACGTTCGCGGTCTTGACGTCCTCGTATCCGCGGATCATGTCGGGCAGCTCCGCGATCCGGACGGCGTCGTCGAGCCGGTCCCCGGCGTCCTCCAGCGCGGCGGTCAGCTCGTCCACGACGGCCAGGTAGCCGGTGATCAGCCGGCGTTCGGCGCGGCGCTGCGCCGCCGGGCCGAACGGGTCGAACGGGGTGCCGCGCAGGCGCCGCATCGCGCGCAGGACGCGGAACGCCGGGCGGGCCGTCCGGCCGAGCGCGATCTTCTTGTCGAGCCCCAGCGCCCGCAGCATCGGCGGATGCAGCATGTACCGGACGGTGGAGCCCGCGCCGAACTGCTCCTCGACGCGCCGGGCGAGGCCGGGGTCGAGGTGCAGGCGGGCCACCTCGTACTCGTCCTTGTACGCCGTCAGCTTGTACAGGTTGCGTGCGACGGCGACCGCGAGCCGCTGCCCGGCCGCGCCCGCCGCGCGCTCGGCCTCGGCGACGCGCAGGACGGTGTCCAGGTAGTGCCTGGCGAGTGCGAGGTTCTGGTACGCGGCCAGGTCCGGGACGCGGATCCGCAGGACGCGGGCCAGCTCGCCGTCCGCGCCCGACCCCTCGACCAGGCGCAACGCGTCCCGCGCGGTCCTGTCCAGCGGCCTGTCCGGCGACGCCGGCGACGCGGCCGGCTCGGCCGCGTCCGCCCAGCCCGGTTCGAGGACGAGGCGGCGCCCCGCGCGGAACGCCTGCACGTTCGCCTCCACCTGCACGCCGTTCAGCGCCAGCGCCTCCTCGATCGCGTCCGCCGACAGCGGCAGCAGCCCCGACTGGTAGGCGGCGCCGACCACGACGAAGTTGGCCGTGGTCGTGCTCCCGAACCAGCGTTCGGCCAGCGCGAGGGCGTCGAACGCGACGAGGCGCCCGGGGTCGGTCCGGCCGGCGATCTGCCGGACGAGCGCGGCGCCGGGCGGCAGCGACGCCGCCGTGTCGGTGATCATCCGGCCGGTCGGGACCTCGCTGGTCGACACGATCGCGGCGGTGCGGCCCGGCGCGCAGCGGCGCAGGTTCGTCTCGGACGTCCCCGCCAGCGCGTCGAACACGAGGTAGGCGTCGGCGCCGCCCGCGCCGACCATGCCCGGACGGTCCCGGGCGGCGTCCCCGATCCGCAGGTGCGACACGACCGCGCCGGCCTTCTGGCTCAGCCCGGTCTGGTCGAGCGCGCGGGCGTGGCGTCCGTCGATCAGCGCGGCGGTGGCGAGGACCTGGTTGACGGTCACGACTCCCGTGCCGCCGATGCCGACGAGCAGGACGTCCGCCGAGACGGGCCGTCCGGCGGGCTCGTCCAGCGCGCCGATCTCCGGCAGCGACGGCCCGGCCGCCTTCTGCTCGCCCGGGATCACCGTGACGAACGAGGGGCAGTCGCCGTCCACGCACGAGTAGTCCTTGTTGCAGGACGTCTGGTTGATCTGCGTCTTGCGGCCGAACTCCGTCTCGACGGGCTCCACGCTCAGGCAGTTCGACTTCACGCCGCAGTCGCCGCAGCCCTCGCAGACCGCCTCGTTGATCAGCACCCGCTTCGCCGGGTCCGGAACGAGCCCGCGCTTGCGTTTGCGCCGCGTCTCCGCCGCGCACGCCTGGTCGTACAGCAGCACGGTCACGCCGGGCACTTCGCGCAGTTCGCGCTGGACGGCGTCGAGGTCGTCGCGGTGCCGGACGCGGACGCCGGGCGCCCAGTCCGTCCCGCGCGGGTAGCGGGACGGGTCGTCCGCCACCACGGCGATCTTCGCGACGCCCTCGGCGTGCAGCATCCGGGTGATCGCGGCGGGGTCGGAGCCGCCGTCGGCGTCCTGCCCGCCCGTCATCGCGACGGCCGCGTTGTAGAGAAGCTTGAAGGTGATGTTCGTCCCGGCGGCTACGGCCTGCCGGACGGCGAGGCTCCCCGAGTGGAAGAACGTCCCGTCGCCGAGGTTCTGGAACATGTGGGCGGTGTCGGTGAACGGCGCCGCCCCGACCCACATCGCGCCCTCGCCGCCCATCTGGGTCGTGCCGATGCTGCGGTCGGTGAACACGGTCATGACGTGGCAGCCGATGCCGCTCGCCGCGATCGACCCGTCCGGGACGACCGTCGACCGGTTGTGCGGGCAGCCCGAGCAGAAGAACGGGGTGCGGGCGGGCGCGAGCAGGTCGATCCGGGGCTTGCGGGGGCGCAGCACCGGGTCGCGCAGGTCCAGGTGCTCCTCGCCGACGCGGTCGGCGAGGAGCCGGGCCAGGGTCTTGGTGATGCGGTCTGCGTCCAGGCCCCCGTCGGGCGGGACGAGACCGGTGCCGTCCGGCCCGTTCTTGCCGTACACCCGGGGGCGGTCCGCCTCGTCGTACAGGAGGTCGCGGATCTGCGTCTCGATGAACGCGCGCTTCTCCTCGACCACGACGATCTCGCGGAGCCCGCGTGCGAACTCCCGCAGCCGGCCGCCGTCCAGCGGATGGATCAGGGCGAGCCGCAGCAGCCGCACGCCCCGCCGGGCGAGGGCGTCGTCGTCCAGGCCGAGCCGGTCGAGCGCCTCGCGCAACTCCAGGTAGGTGCGCCCGGCGGCGACGAGCCCGATGACGGCGTCGCCGGCGGCGCCCTCGATCTGGTCGAGGCCGTTCGCGGCGGCGTATGCTGTCGCGGCCTGCAGCCGGCCCTGCAGGACCTCGGTCTCCAGGGACGTCGTGTCCTTCAGGTCGACGCCGGGCCTGCGCGTCGGCTTCCACGGGCGTCCCCGCCACGCGAACTCCGGCAGCACCGGATCGGGCACCGGGGCGGCGTCCACGACCTCGTGCGAGTCCGCGACGTCGGTGACGACCTTGAATCCGGTCCAGGCGCCGCTGAACCGCGACATCTCGAAACCGTGCCGGCCCAGCCGCAGCACGTCCCCGACCGACGCCGGGACCAGCACCGGCATGAACGCCTCCGCGAGCGCGCCCTCCGTCGCCGACGGCAGCGTGGACGACTTGGCGGACGGGTCGTCGCCCACCACCGCCAGCACCCCGCCGCGCTCGGACGTGCCGAGCCAGTTCGCGTGCTTGAACGCGTCCAGCGAACGGTCGACGCCGGGCGCCTTTCCGTACCAGAGGCCGAAGACGCCCTGGTGGCGCGGCCCCGGCAGGTGCTCCACGAGCTGGGACCCGTAGACCGCCGTCGCGGCCAGTTCCTCGTTCACGCCGGGCACGAACCGGATGTCGCGGCCCTCCAGCAGCTTCGCGTCCCGCATGAGCTGCTGGTCGAGGCCGCCGAGCGGCGACCCCCGGTACCCGGAGACGAACCCGGCCGTCGTCCAGCCGCGCCGCGCGTCCGCGCGCCGCTGGTCGAGCAGCAGGCGGACGAGCGCGTGGACCCCGCCGATCGCGATCCGTCCGCGCTCCAGTTCGAGCCGGTCACGGAGCGGGGACCGCCGTGCCCGTGTGCGTCCGGTCATGGTCTGGCCCCTCTCGCAGCGGTGTTCACCGATCAGGCTCATTGAGCCGTCACCCATGAGCGCGGTGCAAGATGATGGGACGGCAATTGAGCAGATTGCTCAAGCCAGGACTGGGTTACCTCTCGGAGCTGAGCGTTTTGCCGCACCGCGACCGGCCGCCTGTGGTCGGCCCCGGTCGTCCCCGAACCCGGGCGGCGGGGAACTGGGCGGTCTAGCGTGAGATCGGCTTCCGCCAACGCCGTCCTGGGAAGGGAAACCGTGACCAGCAGTGACAGTGCCGCCACTCCCGGCCGCCCGTCGAGCGAGATCGATACGACCGTTCCGCATTCCGCGCGGATCTGGAACTACTGGCTGGGCGGCAAGGACAACTATCCGATCGACCAGGCGATCGGCGACCAGGTCCGTGAGACCTACCCCGACATCGTCTTCGCCGCGCAGGCGTCCCGGCACTATCTGGCGCGTGCCGTTCGCCACCTGGCCGGTGAAGCGGGCATCCGCCAGTTCCTCGACGTCGGCACCGGTCTGCCGACCGCCGACAACACCCATGAGATCGCCCAGCAGACGGCCCCGGAGTGCCGGATCGCGTACGTCGACAACGACCCCCTTGTTCTGCTCCACGCCAACGCGTTGCTCACCAGCAGCCCGGAAGGGGTCTGCGACTACGTGGAGGCCGATCTGCGGGACCCGGACGCCATCCTCAGCGCCGCGGCGCGCACGCTGGACTTCACCGAGCCGGTCGCGCTGATCCTGAACGGGATCATGGGACATGTCGCCGACACGGGCGAGGCGTACACCATCGTCTGGAACTGGTCGAACCCGGTGTCGTGCCGTTCACCACGTGGCGTCCCGACCCCGACCCGTTCGGCCCCCGGGACATCGACGGGTACGCCGGGGTAGGGCGCAAGCCGTGAATCCGCGGTCCCGGGGCCTCAGCGGGGCGTGAGGGTCACGGGGAACTCCGTGACGCCCCGCACGAAGGCGTTGCGGAGGATGCGGGGGCCTTCGGCGTCGGCCCATTCGGCGGTGTCCACGCGGGCGATGAACTCCTCGAAGAAGATCTGGAGTTCGAGGCGGGCCAGGGACGCGCCGAGGCAGAAATGGGGTCCGAGGCCGAAGGCTATGTGGTCGCCGGGCCGGCGGGTCACGTCGAAGGCGGCGGGGTCGTCGAACACCGCCTCGTCGCGGTTGGCGGAGCCGTACATGAGGAGGATCTGGCCGCCGGCGGGGATCGGGACGCCGGCGATCTCGGTGTCGGCGGCGGCGACGCGGCACATGTTGAGGATGGGCGTCGTCCAGCGGACGAACTCCTCGACGGCGTCCGGGATGAGCGACGGGTCCTCGCGCAGCCTCCGCCATTCGGCGGGGTGCTCGATGAGGGCGTTGAGCGTGGTCGCGATGACCGTCCGGGTCGTCTCCGCGCCGCCGACGAGCAGCAGCAGCGCCTCGTGGGCGAGGTGGTCGTCGTCGTAGGCGGGCTGGCCGGGGCCGGCGTTCGACCAGATGGACAGCAGGTCGTCGGTGGGGCAGGCGCGGCGGTCCTTGGCCATTTCGAGGACGGCGAGGGCGTACTCGCCGGCGGCGATCGTGGCGTCGTCGGTGATGTAGCGGCGGCCGCCGCCCGCGAAGACGGCCGTCTCCGACCAGTGGACCAGCTGGGGCCAGGACTCCTCGGGGAAGCCGAGGAGCCAGCCGATGACGCGGGCGGGCAGCGGCGCGGCCAGCGCCGGGACGGCGTCGACCGTGCCCGCGTCCAGTGCGGTGGTGATGCAGTCGACGGCGGTCGCGCGGATCCGGTCGGCGTACCGGGACACGCCGCGCGGGGTGAACCGCTGGTAGACCATGCGGCGGCGGTGCGCGTGCTCCGGGTCGTCCTGCCCGATCATGGACGGGTCGGCCGGGAGCTGCGGCCGGTAGCCGCCGGAGTTCGTCCACATCTTGGGGTTGCGTTCCACGGCGAACACGTCGGCGTGCCGGGAGACGCCCCACAGCTCGTTGTCCGCGTCGTGGTAGACGGGGGCCTCGGCGCGCAGCCGGGCGTAGACGGTCCAGGGGTCGGTGGCGTACATCTCGCCGTCGAGAAGGTCGATGTCCATGGGCTCACTCCTCGGGGATGACTCCGCGCAGCGCGTCCGCGCCGAACAGGGGCTCGAAGACGGCTCGGTAGTCGGGGCCGCGCCGCAGGTGGTGGCCGCCGTCCACGTTGATGATCTGGCCGGTGATCCAGGACGATTCGGGCCCGCAGAGGAAACGGGCGGCCGCGGCGATGTCGTCGGGCTCGCCGACGCGGGAGATCGGCATGCAGGCCAGGTAGTCGTCCAGGACGGGGCCCGGGTCGGTGACCCCGGCGACGAGTTCGGTGCGGACGAGGCCGGGCCGGATGCCGTTCACGCGGACGCCGGCGCCGCCGAGTTCGTCCGCGGCGAGCTGGACGAGGTGGTCGACGGCCGCCTTCGACGCCCCGTACGCGCCGAACCAGCGGTGCGTGCTGGACGCGGCGATCGAGGAGATCGCGACGAAGGAGCCGCCGCCGGTCCGGGCCATCAGCCGGGTCGCGTGCTTGAGGGTGAGCATCGTCCCGGTCGCGTTGAGTTCGAAGGTCGCCCGCCAGGCGTCGGCGTCGAGGGCGGGGATGGGGCCGACCGAGGTGGTGCCGCCCGCGCAGGCGACGACGGCGCGGAGCGGGGCGTTCGCGTTGGCGGCGCGGACCGCGGCCTCGACCTGCTCCTCGGAGGTGACGTCGGCGACGACGTGGCGGGCCCCGATCGCCGCGGCGGCGTCCTTCAGGCGGGCCTCGGTGCGGCCGCAGATCGTGACGTCGGCGCCGTCGGCGGCGAGGCGCCGGGCGCAGGCCAGGCCGATGCCGCTGCCGCCGCCGGTGACGAGCGCCGCGGTGCCCGCGAGCGCTGGGCCTGTCGGGGGAACGCCGGTCGGGGGGGAGTGCGACATCCACGGCTCCTCGGCACGAATCGGATGAGCCTTGAATCTAGACCAAGGTCTCAACCAAGCAAACGATAGGTCTATCGTGAACCGGCGGCCAGGGGTCGGCAAGGGTGAAGATTCCGGCCGGGGCGAAGTGCCCGGCAAGGGTGGAAGACCCCTGGTGTACGTCTTCGAGGCGAATGTACGGGAGAATGGGGAATGGCCACGGCACAGCGGGGGACGCGGAAAGGCAGGACGTTTTGAGCGGCGACATGCGGTTCACCGTCACCCGGACGCTGAGCAAAGACCAGCAGGCGCGGCGGGAACGGCTGATCGACTCGGCGCGCGGGCTCGCGCTCGAGGGCGGTTACGCGGCCGTCACCATGCACGACGTCGCGGACCGCGCCGGGGTCGCCCGCGCGACCGTCTACCGGTACTTCGCCACCAAGGACCACCTGCTCACCGAGGTCGCGGCGGCCTGGGCGCACCGGGTCATCGACGACGTCGACGCGCTCGCGGTCGGCGACACCCCGCTGGAGCGGCTCACCGCGATGCTGGAGCGCATCGTGTACGTCGCGGCGGAGGAACCGACGCTGACCTCGGCCATCATCCAGGCGGTGACCTCGGACGACTCCAGCGTCGACGATCCCCGTACCGTCCTGTTCCTGTTCCTGCGGGACCGGCTCTCGACCGCGATCGGCGATCCGGTGCCCGAGCGCGACGACGTCGAGATCGTCCTCGGCAACATCCTGCTCGCGGCGCTGATCAGCCTGGCGTCGCTGCGCCAGCCGGCCGAGGAGGTCGCCACGATGGTCCGCACGGCCGGCCGGCTGGTGCTGGCCGGTGCGCTCGCCGCGGCCGCCGCCCCCTGATGGTCCACTTTCCGCGGGCCTGATTGGACCTGTTGCATGGACCACCGCGCTCCCTAACGTGCTCCTGTGACGAATCCGCTGCTGTTCCTGCTGGCCGCGCTGACGCTGGTCGCCATCCCCGGCCCCAACCACCTGTACATCACCACGCGCAGCATCGGCGAGGGACGCCGGGCCGGCATCGCGTCCGCGCTCGGCGTCGAGACCGGCACGCTCGTCCACATCGCCGCCGCGGCGGCCGGGCTGTCGGCCGTCGTCGCCGCGTCCGCGACCGCGTTTGGCTTCCTGCGCTACGCGGGCGCCGCCTACCTCGTCTACCTCGCCTACCGGACGCTGCGCAGCCGCGACGACATGGGTGAGCCGGTGCTCGAACCGCGGCCGCTGCGCCGCGTCTACCTCGACGGCATGCTCGTGAACGTCCTCAACCCGAAGGTCGTGCTGTTCTTCCTGGCGTTCCTGCCCCAGTTCGTCGACCAGGGCGCGGGCGCGGACCCGCTGCAGATTGCGGTGATGGGCGTCGTGACCGCGCTGATCGGGCTGGTCAGCGACATCGGGTACGCCCTCGCCGCCGGTTCCATCGGGACGTGGCTGCGCACCCGGCCCGTCTTCCGGCGGCGGCAGCGGTACGCGACGGGCCTGGTCTACCTCGGCCTCGGAGCCGTCGCCGTGTTCGCCGCGCCCGGCGCCCGCCGCGCCTGACCCTCCCGCCGCGACCGGCGTTTGCGCCGCTCGGCGTCCCCGCGGGGCGCGCGGACGGATTGTCAACCAGGTGACAAGCGTCCGGACGCATTGCTTACACGGGGGTGCAGCCCCGCCCGATCCGTCATCGGTAGCTTCCGGAGTGCCCCGCACACCGAGGGGGCGGGGGAGGTGCCGGCGGTGACCACGACGCTCGGGGAGCGCTCGCCACTGAAGCCCTGGGCCGGCGTTCCGAGTGAACTGTCCGACATATTCCGGCCCCATCTGGACGGCCTCGCCGAGGAGATGATCGAGGAGATCCTCACCGGGATCCCCGAGTACTCCCGCCCGCAGGACGAGGAGTACGCGCGGCTCGTGCGCCTCGCCGTCGAGGGCGCGCTGCGCCAGTTCGTCGACCTCATCATGGACCCCGAGAGCTCCTGGGAGCCGGTCGCCGCCGTCTACCGGGAGATCGGCTGGGCCGAGGCCCGCGAAGGCCGCAACCTCGACATCCTGCAGACGTCCCTGCGGCTCGGCGCCCGCGTCGCCTGGCGCCGGCTCGCCGCCGAGTCGGAGCACTACAACATCTCCCGCCGCACGCTCGCCAGCATCGCCGAAGCCATCTTCGCGTTCCTGGACGAGATCGCCCGCGCCGCCACCGACGGCTACACCAAGGCGCGCGAGCAGGAGGCCGGCGAGCTGGAGCACCGCCGCCGCCGGCTGCTGGACCTGCTGCTCGCCGAGCCGCCCGCCGCCGCGCAGGCCATCGCCGACCTGGCGCGCCTCGCGCAGTGGCGCGTCCCCCGGACGGTCGCCGCGGTCGTCCTGTACGAGCGCAGGCAGCAGCCGTTCTCGCACCCGTCGCTGCCGCCCGACGTGCTCACCGACCTCAACCGCCGCGAGCCGTGCCTGATCGTCCCCGACCCGGAGGGGCCGGGACGCGGCCGGCTGCTGGATCCGGCGCTGCGCGACTGGATCGCCGCGATGGGCCCCACCGTCCGCGTCGAGGACGCGGCCAAGTCCCTGCGCTGGGCCCGCGAGGCGCTGCCGCTCGCGCGCCGGGGCGTCCTGCCGACCGACCGGCTGATCCGCTGCGCCGACCACATGCCGGCGCTCGTCATGTTCCAGGACGAGGAACTGGTGCGGACCGTCGCCGAGCTGCGGCTCGCGCCGCTGAAGGCGGTCCGGCCGCGGCATCGCGAGCGGCTGATGCGCACGCTGCTGGCCTGCCTGCAGAACGGGTTCAACGCCACGGAGGTCGCGCACCGCCTGCACGTCCACCCGCAGACCGTCCGGTACCGGCTGCACCAGCTGGAGGATCTGTTCGGCGGCCGGCTGGACGCGCCGGAGACGCGGCTGGAGATGGAGATGGCGCTGACCGTATGGCTCACCGCACCCGAAACGTCTCCATCAAGCGATTGACCGGGAGCCGGACCGCCGCCTAGCCTGACCTTATGACCAGCAGCGACGCCGCCCCGGAGCGCATCCTCGACGCGGCCACCCGGCTGTTCGCCGCGCTCGGCTACGACGGCACCTCCACCCGCATGATCGCCGAGGCGGCCGGACTCAACGTCGCCACCGTCGCCTACCACGTCGGCGGGAAACGAGACCTGTACCTCGCCGTCATGGAACGTGCCCACGAGGTCGAACGCGCGGTGCTGGAGGACGCGGTAGCGCAGATCGGCACCGAGCCGGAAGAACTCCTGGAAGTCGTCGACCGCTACATCGACTTCTGCGTGGAGCACCCGGAGGTCCCCGCGCTGTGGATGCACCGCTGGCTGTCGGACGCCGCCGACGTCGCACACCTTGAGGTGCAGTTCGTCAGGCCGCTGCTCGACATGGTGGCCAGTGCCGCCCGCAAGGTCGTGCCCGACAACGTCGACGTCGAGTACGTCGTGTGGACGGTCGTCTGGTGCACCCACGGGTTCGGGTCCGGCGGCACCATGGACGCCGACGGGCTCCGCCACGGCCTGGAGGATCCCCGCGAAGTGGCGCGGTTCCGCGCCCACCTCCGCCGCCTCGTCTCCAACGCGATCGGGCTCCCCAGCGGCCGGAACGCCTGATGGCCGCCGCGCTGCCCCGGCGCCGCCTCCTCGGTTACGGCATCGGCTCGGTCGGCACCGGCGTCTTCTCCGCCGTCCCAGGCCTGCTGCTCCTGTACTACCTGACCGACGTTCTCGGCGTGTCCGCCGCGCTCGCCGGAGTCGTCCTCGTGGTGCCCAAGGCGTGGGACGTCCTGCTCAACCCGATCGTCGGCGCCGCCAGCGACCGCGAGGCCGTCCGGACCGGCCGCCGCACCCGCCTGCTGCTGCTCGGCGCGGTGACGCTGCCGCTGCTGTTCGCCGCGATGTTCGCCGTGCCCGTCGAATCCCCCGGGTTCGCCGCCGCGTGGGCCGGGATCATGTTCCTGCTGGCCGCGAGCGCCTTCGCCTGCTTCCAGGTGCCCTATGTGGCGCTGCCCGCCGAGATCTCCGCGGAGCCGTCCGAGCGGGGCCGCGCGATGGCCTGGCGCGTCGTCTGCCTCACGCTCGGCATCCTGGTCGCCGGCGGCCTCGCCCCGGCCCTCGCGGACGCGGGCGGAGGCGGCCGCGCCGGGTACGCGCTGATGGGCGCCGTGGTCGGGCTCGCCATGGGCGCCGCGATGATCGCGAGCACACTGGCGAACCGCTGGATCCCGTCCCGCCCCGGACCCCGCCCGCTGGGACTGGTCGCCGCGCTGCGCACCGCCCGCGGGAACCGCCCGTTCTTCATGCTGCTCGGCGCCTACGTCACCAGCACCCTCGCCGTCGCGATCATGCTGGCCGGCGCGCCGTACGTGGCGACCTACCGGCTGGACGACTACGGGCTCACGTCCGCGATGTTCGTCTGCATGGTCGGCCCCAGCGCGTTCGCCGTCCCGCTGTGGCACCGGCTGTCGCGCAGGTACGGGGAGGTCGCCTGCTACCTGGCGGGGCTCGTGCTGTTCGCGGCGGCGGCCGCCGCGCTGTACCCGGTGATCACCACGGTGGCCGGCGTCCTCGCGCTCAGCGCCCTGATCGGCGTCTGCTACGCGGCCGTCCAGCTGCTCCCGCTCGCGCTGCTCCCCGAAACCGTCCACGCCGACACGGGACGGACCGGGCACGCGCAGTCCGGCGCCTTCACCGGCCTGTGGACGGCCGCCGAAACCGGCGCGCTGGCCCTCGGGCCCGGCATCTTCGCGCTGATCCTCGCCGTCTCGTCGTTCCACTCGTCCGACTTCGACACGCCCGTCATCCAGCCCGGCTCGGCGCTGACCGGCCTGACCGCCGGCTTCACGCTCGTCCCGGCCGTGCTCCTGCTGCTGAGCATCCCCCTGCTGCTGGCGTACCGCCGGCTGGCCGCCGCCCACCGAAGCATTGAGGAACCGCAACGCCATGCCGTCTGACCACCTGCCCGAGCACGGCCGCCCGGCCGGGGAACTGCTCACCGAACTCGCCCGGCTGCGGGACGCCGACCTGCCCGTGCGCGGCGGCCAGGTCACCGCCTACGTCTACGACACCGGACGCGAGGCCGTGCACGACCTCGCCGCCACCGCCTACCTGGAGATGCTGGAGGTCAACTGCCTCGACCCCACCGCGTTCCCCAGCATCGTCGCCCTCGAACGCCAGATCGTCGCCGTCGTCGCGGACAAGCTCGGCGGCGGCTCCGGCGTCTTCACCAGCGGCGGCACCGAATCGATCATGCTGGCGGTCAAGGCGGCGCGCGACGCCCGCCAGGTCGACGGGAAACCCCAGATCGTGCTCCCCACGACCGGGCATCCCGCGTTCCACAAGGCCGCGCACTACCTGGGCATGGAGGTCGTGCACGTCCCGGTCGACGCGTCGTTCCGCGCCGACCCCGCCGCGACCGCCGCCGCCCTCACCCCGCGGACCGTCCTCGTCGTCGCCTCGGCCCCCTCGTACCCGCACGGCGTCATGGACCCGATCCCGGAGATCGCGTCGATCGCCGCGTCCGCCGGCGTCCCCTGCCACGTGGACGCGTGCGTCGGCGGCTGGGTCCTGCCCTGGCTGCGGGACGGGGGACGCGACGTCCCGCCGTTCGACCTTTCCGTGCCCGGCGTGACGTCCCTCTCCTGCGACCTGCACAAATACGGCTACTCCCCGAAGGGCGCCTCCGTCGTCCTGTTCGCGGACGAGTCGCTCCGCCGCCGCGCCTACTTCGCCGCCGCCGAATGGCCCGGCTACACCGTCATCAACGCGACCGTCCAGAGCAGCAAGAGCGCCGGACCGCTCGGCGCCGCATGGGCGACCCTCAACGCCGTCGGCGCACAGGGTTACCGGGACCTCGCGGAGAACGCGATGAAGGCGGCCGAGCGCCTCATCGCCGGCGTCGCCGAGATCCCGGGCCTGCGCGTCCTCGGCGAACCCGTCGCGCCGCTCGTCGCCGTCGCGTCCGGCGACCCCGACCTCGACGTTTTCGTCATCGCCGACGAGGCCCGGTCGCGCGGCTGGTTCTTCCAGCCCCAGCTGTCCTACCAGGGCATCCCGCCGAACCTGCACTTCACGCTGACCGGCGTCAGCGACATCGAACCGCTGCTGGCGGCCCTCGCCGACTCCACGAAGGCCGCCCGCGCCGCCGGGCCGCCCGACGTCCCGTCCGGCCTGGTCGGCGCCCTCGCCGGCCTCGACCTCGACAGCCTCGACGACGCCGGCTTCGCCGGGCTCCTCGCGTCCGTCGGCGTGGACCTGGCGGGCGGCGGCACCCAAATGGCCCAACCCGAGATGGCCGTGGTCAACGCCATCCTGGACGCACTGCCGCCCGCCACCCGCGAGGCCCTGCTGATCCGCTTCCTGTCCGCCCTCTACGCCTGACGCCCCACCCCCGCCACGGGGGTCAGCCGAGGCGGATCAGCCGCTCGACGATGGACGGCTCCTCCAGCTCCCGCATCAGCTCCAGCGGAACCTTCGCCGCGCCCGCCGTCAGGATGCCGACCCGCTCACTGGAATACGCCTGATGCGGGGGCTCCCCCTCGACGCCGACCGGCACGGTCAGCCCCGGCCACCCGACGACGATCACGGGGGACGCGACGCGCAGCGGCGTCAAGCCGCCGAGCCCGTCGTCGACCCGCGCGACCCTCGCGCCCTTCGCTGCGATGGTCGCCGTGACCAGCGCGTTCTCGGCCGCGATGACGAGCTGCTGCGCCGCGTCGACGGCGCCCGCCGCCGACGGGGACTCCTGCCCCATCACCGCGCCCACGATCACGGTGCTCACGCCCTCGACGTCCTTGCGCGCCGCGAACACGAAGTTCCCGCCCGCCGCGTCCGTGTACCCCGTCTTCCCGCCGATGACGCCGTACTGGCCCAGCAGGTAGTTCCCGCCCTGCCGCTCCGCGCCGCCGTCGTCCGGCACGTACGCCGGCTTGCTCACGATCTCCGCGAAGGCCGGGATCTTCATCGCCGCCCGCAGCAGCTTCACCTGGTCCGCGGCCGTGCTCACCGTCCCGGAGTCGTAGCCGCTCGGATCGGTGTAGCGGGTGGCGGTCATCCCCAGCGACTGCGCGGCCGCGTTCATCTTCGCCGCGAACGCCTGGTCGCTCCCCGCGTCCCACCGCGCCAGCTCGTGCGCCACGTCGTTCGCCGAGATGATCAGCAGGGCCTCCAGGGCCTTGCGCTGCGTCAGCCTCTGGTTCGCGGTCACGCCGAGGATCGACTCCCCGCGCTGCTTGCGCATCGGGATCTGCGCCGCCGCCTGCGGCGACACCGTCATCACCGGTCCTGGTTCACCCGCCCTCAGCGGATGCTCACGCAGATACACGTACGCCGTCATCACCTTCGCGACGCTCGCGGTGGGCGTCGGCGCCGACCCTCCCGACGAGCCCATCGTCCCGAGCCCCTCCACGTGGACGACCGACTGCCCCGACGACGGCCACGGCAGCGCCGGGGCCTGCCCCGGGAACGCGTGACTGGACGTGATGGCCAGATCGATGGTCGGGTCGGGGACCGGCCGCACCAGCTGCCCCGCGACGACCCCGACGACCAGCACCAGCACGGCCACGAGGACGACGAGCCCGCGCCGCCCCCGTTTGTCCTCCGTCTCGTCGGCCGCGGCGGGCGCCGGAGGCGGAGCCGGGGGAGCGGGAGGGGCCGTCCCGTCCCAGGGCACAGTCCATTGGCCCGAAGACCTGACAACCGAGGTTTGCCGCTGCGGCAGCCCAGCCTGCAACGGCCCAGCCTGCGGAGGCGCGGCCTGCGAGGGTGACGCCTGTGGGGGCGCGGCTTGCGGAGGCGTGGCCTGTGGGGGTGACGCCTGGGGCGGCGGCGCCTGGGGCGGTGCGGCCTGCGGGGATGAGGCCTGGGGTGAGGCCTGTGGGGGTGCGGACTGCTGTGGTGCGGACTGCTGTGGTGCGGACTGCTGTGGTGCGGATCGCTGTGGTGCGGCCTGTTGGGGTGAGGCCTGTGTTGGTGACGCCTGTGATTGTGACGCCTGCGGTGGTGCGGGTTGGGAGGAGAGGTCCGGTAGACGCTCAACCCGTGTAGGTCCGGTCCCACCGGACTTTGGCGCGTCCTTCTGGGGCGGGGTCTCGGTGGGGGAGGCGGCTTCTGGTGATTCGTCCTTGGCGGGCGGGACGTTGGCCGCGGTGTCCTTAGCGGAGTCGGGCTCGGCGGTTTCGGGTTCGACCGCGTCGGGCTCGGCGGTGTCGGTGTCGGGCTCGGAGGTTTCCTCGGCGGGGGCGTCCTCGACGGGCTTCGGGACCTTCACGTACCAGGGGCCCGTCGGGGCAGAGGCGGGTCCCTCGGACGCGTCGCCCTTCGGCTTGGCCGGGCGGCGGATGGGGATGTCCGGTCTGGTCAGGGAGACCTTCGCGGGGATGCGGAACTCCGCGGTGGCGGTACGCGCGGGCTCGCGCTCGTCCTTGGAGCCGGACGTCACCGGTTCCTGCTTGGCGTCGTCCACTGCCCGCCCCTTCTCGACTGGTAACCCCCCGACAGACGGAGCGGTCTCCCCGGCAAACCCCGTGCATATTGAAGGATGCGCAGTTTAGCGAGAAGGTTCGCGTGAATTCGCAATGGCGGCGCAGGTGTCGCGCCGGACGTGAACCCGGATGGGCCCTCGCGGAGATACATCGGTGACAACGTCCCCGCACGGGAAGGCCCGGTGCGCATGCCATGGTGTCTGCGATGACCGTACCTCCGACGGCCCAGGAGTGCGACGCCGATCTCATCGAGTGTTCGCTGGCCGATCCTGAGGCGTTCGCCGCGCTGTTCGACCGCTACTCCGCGATGCTCTTCCGGTACGTCTCGCGCAGACTCGGCCCGGAGGCGGCGGAGGACGTCGTGGGCGAGACCTTCCTGGCCGCGTTCAGCAAGCGGCACCGCTACGACCTGGCGCAACCGGACGCGCGGCCGTGGCTGTTCGGCATCGCCACGAAGCTGGTCGCACGGCACCACCGGACGGAGGCCGTCCGCTACCGGGCGCTGCGCAGGAGCCCGGTCGACGGGCCGGTGGAGGGACCGGCCGACCGGGTGGCCGCCGGGGTGACGGCGTCGGCGTCGCGTCCGGCGCTGGCGGAGGCGCTGGCCGGGCTCCCGAGGCGGGACCTGGACGTTCTGCTGCTGGTCGCGTGGGGCGACCTGTCCTACGAGGAGGTGGCGCGGGCGCTCGGCATCCCCGTCGGCACCGTCCGCTCCCGCCTGAACCGGGCCCGGCGCAAGGTGCGCGCGGCCCTCGGCGGCACCGACCCGACGCGCGAGGAGGCGTGACCGTGGACGATTTCGAACTGCTCCGCGACCTCGGCCGGGGCCTGGAGCATGAGCCGACGGCCTCGTTCGCCCGGCAGCGCGGGCGGCTGCTGGACGCCGCGCGGGCCCCCGGACGCCGGAGCCCGCGCCGGTGGACGCTGTTCTGCGCGGTGGCGGCGGCGGTGACGGCCGCGGCGATCCTCGTCCCGGCGACGCTGCTCCACGGCGGGGACGCGCGGCCGGTGGCGACGGACACGACCGCGCCCGCGGCGGCCGGGGCCCTCAACGTGCTGGTCATCGGCTCGGATTCGCGGCGCGGCGGCGACCTCGCGCGTTCGGACACCCTGATGCTGGCGCATGTGCCGGCCGACCGGAAGCACGTGCGCGTGGTGAGCATCCCCCGCGACTCGCTGGTGACGATTCCGAAGTGCGAGACCGCGCACGGGAAGGTCCTCCCGGAGCACGTCGGGATGATCAACTCGGCGTTCGCGTCGGGCGGCGCGTCCTGCACGCTGAAGACGGTGGAGTCGCTGACCCGGGTCCGGATCGACAAGACCGTGGTGATCGACTTCGCCGGGTTCACGAAGATGGTGGACGCGCTCGGCGGCGTCGAGATGACGCTGCCGAAACCGGTCAGCGACCCGAAGGCCGGGCTGGACCTGCCCGCCGGGACGCAGTCGCTGGACGGGACCCAGGCCCTCGCCTACGTCCGGTCCCGATACGGCCTCGGGGACGGCTCGGACCTGAACCGGATCGGGCGCCAGCAGAAGTTCATGGCCGCGTTGGTGCGGGAGGCCGAGAAGGAGCAGCGGACGAATCCCGTGCGGTTCGCCAGGTTCCTCGCCGCAGCGGCCGGTTCGGTCAGGACCGAGCCCCGGCTGGACATCGGCACACTGGAGGCGCTCGCCAGCAGTTTCGCGAAGACCGGCCCGGGCGACGTGGAGTTCAGCACCGTTCCCGTCCATCCGGCGCCCGCGGACCCGAACCGCCTCGCGTGGGACCGTGCGGCCGCCGAGCGGCTGTTCGCGCCGTTCCGGGAGTGAGCGATGAGTGACCTCGCCCCTGCCGGGTAGGGCCGAGTCATCCCGGGCCCCCAGCGATGACCCACGAGGCTCAAGGAGTGAGCGATGGCAACGAAGATCCGCGAAATCATGACCGGTTCGCCGACGTCGGTGTCTCCGGAACTCGACATCGTCACCGTGGCCCGGGCGATGCGCGACGAGGACATCGGTGCCGTCCTGGTCGCGGAAGGCGACGAGTTGCTGGGGCTCGTCACCGACCGCGACCTGGTGATCCGCGGGCTCGCCGCCGGCGGCGACCCGACGCGGGTGAACATCGGCGGCATCGCGAGCAGCGCGACCGCGACCGTCGGGCCGGACGACTCGCTGGACAAGGCCGCGCAGGTCATGCGGGAGCGGGCGGTGCGGCGGCTCCCGGTCCTCGAGGACGGCCGGCCGGTCGGCATCGTGTCGATCGGCGACCTGGCGATGGAGAGGGACGAGGTGTCGGCGCTCGCCGACATCAGCGCCGCCCGCCCGAACACCTGACACGTGCGTACGCGCGGGGCCCGAGCCAGGGCGCGTCCGGCGGCTCCCGCCGGTCTCCATCCCCGGCCGCCGGACGCGTCCGCCCCGCTCAGGGAAGGGCGGACAAAAGCAGATCCAGTTCTTCTTCGGTGTTGTAGTAGTGCACGGAGGCCCGCACGGCCGCCGGGACGGTGTCCGGGTCGTATCCGTGTGCGCGGGGGTTCGCGACGCTGACGTTGACGCCGCGGTCCCTCGCGGCCGCTTTGATGGCGGCAGGGTCGTGGCCGTCCACGGTGAACGTGACGATGCCGGACGGCCGCTCGCCCTTGTCGAGGACCGTCGTCGCAGGACGGGCGGCCAGCTTCCGGCGCAGCACGGCCGCGAGCCCGGTCACGTGCTCCTCGATCTCCGCGATCCCCAGATCGGCCGCGTAGTCGGCGGCGACGCCCAGCCCGATCTGCCCGGCGACGTACCGTTCCCATGTTTCGAAACGCCGCGCGTCCTGCCGCGTCTCGAAGCCGTCGGGGGCCTTCCACACGGCTGCGTGCAGGTCGAGGAACGGCGGTTCGAGCGTCGGGACGATCTGCCGCCGCACGTACAGGAACCCGGTCCCTCGCGGGCCGCGCAGGAACTTGCGGCCGGTCGCCGACAGCATGTCGCAGCCGATCTCGCCGACGTCCAGGGCGAGCTGGCCGACCGACTGGCACGCGTCCAGGAGGTACAGGACGCCGTGCTCGCGGCACAGCCGCCCGACGTCGGCGGCGGGGTTGACGAGCCCGTTGTGCGTGGGGATGTGGTTGAGCGACACCAGCCGGACGCTGCCCTTGGCGAGTTCGGCCTCCAGGGCGTCCAGTGACAGGGTCCCGTCGGCATTGTCCGGGACGACTTCCACGCTCACGCCTTTGGCCGCCGCCACCTGCTGGTAGGCGATCGTGTTGCTGGAGTACTCGCTCGTCGTCGTGAGGATGCGGTCGCCCACGGCGAAGGGGATCGCGTAGAACGCCATGTCCCAGGCCCGGGTGGCGTTCTCCGCGTAGGCGATCTCGTCCGCGCGCGCGCCGATCAGCCTTGCCACCGCGTCGTAGAAGCGTTCGACGGCCGGTGCGTTCAGTTCCGCCGCCTCGTACCCGCCGATCGTGTTCTCCAGCGCGAAGTGCTCTGCCACCGCGTCGATCACGGGACGCGGTGGCAGCGCGGCGCCGGCGTTGTTGAGGTGAGCCACTCTCACGCAGCCGGGGGTGTCGGTCCGGAGCTTGCCGATGTCCACGTGCCGCCCTTCCCTCGAAAATGTCGTACCCCCGCGCGACCCTGGTCACGGGTGGCGACTTGACCTCAACCTTTGTTGAGGTCGCATGCTTGCTCTTCCAGGCTAACGATCAACGGGGTTCGTCATGGACATGGAAGTCACTGCGTGGATGTCGTTGCACCACGCGATGAACGCGCGGGACAGCAGGCCCTTCTCGAAGGCGACGCTGCGCCGCATCGGCCGGTTCGCGCGCCCCCACAGACGAAGACTGGCAGTGTTCCTCCTGCTCAGCGTGGTGATGGCCGTCCTCGCCGTCGCGACACCCGTGCTGGCCGGGCAGGTCGTCAACGCGATCGTCGACCACTCCGCGACGTCCACCGTCGTCAATCTCGCGATCCTGATCGCCTTCCTCGCGCTCGCCGAGGGCGGTCTCGGGCTCGCCAACCGGTGGCTGTCGGCCCGCATCGGCGAAGGGCTGATCCTCGACCTGCGGACCGCGGTCTTCGACCACGTCCAGCGCATGCCGGTCGCGTTCTTCACCCGGACCCGCACCGGCGCCCTGGTCAGCCGCCTCAACAATGACGTGATCGGGGCGCAGCGGGCCTTCAGCGACACCCTCTCCGGCGTCGTCAGCAACCTGGTGACGGTCCTGCTGACCTTCGCCGTGATGGTCCGCATCTCATGGCAGATCACGCTGCTCGCGCTGGTCCTGCTGCCCGTCTTCGTCCTCCCGGCCCGGCGCATGGGCACCCGCCTGGCGCGTCTCGAACGCGAGGCCGCCGCGCACGACGCCGCGATGAGCACGCAGATGACCGAGCGCTTCTCCGCGCCCGGCGCGACGCTGGTGAAGCTGTTCGGCCGCCCGGCCCGCGAGTCCGCCGAGTTCGCCGCCCGCGCCCGCCGCGTCCGCGACATCGGCGTCCGCACCGCGATGGTCCAGCACGTCTTCATCACGGCCCTCACCATGGTGTCCGCGCTGGCCCTCGCGCTCGTCTACGGGCTCGGCGGCTACTTCTCCCTGCGCGGCAGCCTCGACGCAGGCGCGGTCGTCGCCCTGGCCCTCCTGCTGACCCGCCTCTACGCGCCGCTGACCGCCCTCGCCAGCGCCCGCGTCGAGGTGATGAGCGCGCTCGTCAGCTTCGAGCGCGTCTTCGAGGTCCTCGACCTGGAACCGCTCGTCGCCGAGAAGGCCGAGCCCGGCGCCGTCCCGGACGGCCCCGTCGCCGTCGAGTTCGACGGCGTCCGCTTCGCCTACCCGTCCGCCGACAAGGTGTCGCTGGCCTCCCTCGAAGAGGTCGCCACCCTCGACACCCGCGGCGGCGTCGACGTCCTGCACGACGTGTCGTTCCGCGCCGAACCCGGCCAGACGGTCGCGTTGGTCGGCTCGTCCGGCGCCGGGAAGTCGACGATCGCGCAGCTCCTCCCGCGCCTCTACGACGTCGACTCCGGCGCGGTCCGCCTCGGCGGCGTCGACGTCCGCGACCTCTCCTTCCAGGCCATCCGCGACACGCTCGGCATGGTCACGCAGGACGGGCACCTGTTCCACGAGTCCATCCGCGAGAACCTCCTCCTCGCCCGCCCCGAGGCCGCCGAGGACGACCTGTGGGACGTGCTGCGCCGCGCCCGCCTCGAAACCCTCATCAAGGGCCTCCCGGACGGGCTCGACACCATCGTCGGCGAACGCGGCTACCGCCTGTCCGGCGGCGAACGCCAGCGCCTCACCATCGCCCGCCTCCTCCTGGCCCGGCAGCGCGTCGTCATCCTGGACGAGGCCACCGCCCACCTCGACTCGACCTCCGAGGCCGCCGTCCAGGAGGCCTTGGCCGAGGCCCTCGACGGCCGCACCGCCGTCGTCATCGCCCACCGCCTCAGCACCGTCCGGGCAGCCGACCTGATCCTCGTCGTGGAGGAGGGCCGCATCGTCGAACGCGGAACCCACGAGGAACTGCTGGCCGCCGGCGGCCGCTACGCCGACCTGTACCACACCCAGTTCAGCGACCAGCCGCCCCTGGAACCCGTCGCCTGACCCGCCGCGACCGGTTCGGGGGCTTATCCGGGGGCATGACCGTCCCGGCGGAACGAGCAGGCGACGGGCACGTGCTGTCCAGGAGGGACGCGACCATGGTGAACCGGGACGAGCTGCCGGCACCGGAGCAAGGGCTGGTGGTGACGCATTTCCTGACCGTGCGGGACGTGGCCCGGTCCCGCATGTTCTACGCGGACGTGTTCGGCGGTGAGGTGGTCCTGGAGGAGAATCCCGCCATCGTGAAGGTCGCCAACACGTGGATCATCATGAATCCCGGTGGCGGTCCCACCCCCGACAAACCGGACGTCACCCTGTCGCCGCCCGAACCCGGCGACCCGGTTTCGGCGTTCATGAACGTTCGCGTGGCCGACATCGCCGCGTTCTATGAGGCGGCTACCGCGCGGGGCGCCCGGTTCCTGACCGAGCCGATCGACCGCAAGGCCGAGCTGCGCTGCTATCTGCGCGACCCGGACGGCCACCTCATCGAGGTCGGCCAGGCCACGGGCATGCTGGAAGGCGTCTTCGCCGACCCGCCTGCCGCCGGCCCGCCCTGAGCCGCCCCTTCGCCGGGGCGGTGGTCAGTCGAGTCCGGCGAGGGTGGCCAGGAGGGAGCGGATGACGTGGGAGCGCCAGCCGCTGCCCATGCCGCGGAACGCGAAGGCGTGCACGGGGTCGTCCAGGTCGAAACCGGCGTGCTCGATGAACAGCCGGGTGCCGCGCCCCTCGGGGACGAGCCGCCAGGTCACCGTCGTGTCGAGTCCGCCGCCGCCCCAGCTGATGCGCAGCAGCCGCTCCTCGTCGATGTCGAGGACCCGGCAGGCGATCGTCCCGTCGAAGCCGATGTTCGGGATCGGCCTCGTCGCGAACGTGAAGCGGTGCCCGGCCAAGGGCTTGAAGTCGTTCGGCATCAGCCAGCGGGCCAGCAGATCCGGCTCCGTGAGCGCCCGCCACACCTTGGCGGGCGGATGCGGCAGAAACTCGTCCACCTCGATCGACGCGCGCTCATCACTCATGCCGCCCCCGTTCTCTTCCGTGAAGCATCGCCGGCCGTGTCAAGTGCCGCCGTGGCGGCCGTCGCCACACCAAGGTCGCCGCACCGAGGTCGCCGCACCGAGGTCGCCGCACCGAGGTCGCGCCGTACCAAGGTCGCCGCACCAAGGTCGCCGCGCCTGTTGTCGCCGCGCCTGTTGTCGTCGTGTCGGTTGTCGTCGTGTCGGTTGTCGTCGTGTCGGTCGTTGTCGTGTTCATGTGCGGTTGAAGCGGGTCACGGCGATGGTGGCCGAGACGGTGATGATCGCGGCCGTCCATGCCAGGGCCCGTGCCACGTAGTGGCCGCTGCCGTGCCCGAGCAGGGCCTCGGCGGCGTCGCCCTGGGTGAGGGTCCGGACGGCGTCCATCATGACGGTCACCGGCTGGTTCTCGGCGAAGCCCCGCAGCCAGCCGGGCATCGTGTCCACCGGCACGTAGGCGCTGGACACGAAGCTCAGCGGCAACGCCAGGAAACCGGCGCCCTGTGCGGCCTGCGGGTTCGCGGTGAGCAGCCCCACGGCCACGAACATCCAGACGAAGGCGAAGCCGAACAGCACGCACAGGCCGAACCCGGCGAGCGCGGAACCCCAGCCCGCGTGGACCCGGAACCCCACGGCGAAGGCCAGCGCGGCGCTCACCGCGAGGATCAGCGTGACGCGGACGGTGTCGGACACCACCTGCCCGGCGATGACGGCGAGGCGCGGCATCGGCAGCGACTTCAGCCGGTCGAGGTACCCGGAGGCGAGATCGTCGGCGACCGCGACCGCCGCGCTCATCCCCGCGAACAGGCCGCTCACCGTCAGCAGCCCGGGGATCATGTAGTCGACGTAGCTCACGCCGGCCCGGCCGGTGCCGATCGCGCCGCCGAACACGTAGCGGAAGATGAGGAGGAACGCGACGCTCTGGACGAGCCCCATCATGATGATCTGCGGTGTCCGGAGCGTCCGGTGAATCCCCCGCCGGGCGACCACCCAGCTCGCCGCCCCCAGAGAGGCGCCGCCCGGGACCCGCATCACCGTCATGCCGGCCTCCTCAGGGCCGCCGCGCGACCGCCGGCCGGCGGACACGCGTTGGTGGACGTCCGGCCGACGGGACAGGGCCGTGCCGCGGCGGTGGTCATGCCACGCTCCTCTGGGTCGGTGTGCCGGTCAGGGCCAGGAAGACCTCGTCCAGGGTGGGGCGGCGCAGGGCGATGTCCTCGACGGCGACGGACTGGCCGGCCAAGGCGCGGACGGCCTGCATGAGGTCTTCGGGGCCGTGCTCGGCGGTCATGGTCACCAGCCGGGACGACGGGTCGGTGTGGACGGTGCCGAGCCCTTCCAGCGCACGGGCTGCGGCCTCCGTCGCGGACCCTGCACCGGAGGGGTGGTCACGGACGTGGATCTCGATCAGGTCGCCCCCGGTCCGGGACTTCAGCTCCCGGGGCGTGCCTTCGGCGACGACCCGTCCGCGGTCGATGATCACGACCCGGTCCGCGAGGTGGTCGGCCTCGTCCAGGTACTGGGTGGTCAGCAGCACATCGGTGCCGCCGGCGGCCAGCTCGCCGATGGCGTCCCACAGCTCCCTGCGGCTGCGCGGGTCGAGGCCCGTCGTGGGCTCGTCCAGCAGAAGCAGGCGGGGTGCGCCGACCAGGCTCGCCCCCAGGTCCAGGCGGCGGCGCAGTCCGCCGGAGTAGGTGCGCACGAGCCGGTCGCCCACCTCGCCCAGCGACAGCCGTTCGAGGACCGCCGCCGCGCCCGCCCGCGCGGCCCGGCGGCTCCGCCCGAACAGCCGGGCGATCATCTCCAGGTTCTCCCGGCCGGTCATCGCCGCCTCCACGGCCGCGTACTGGCCGGCCAGCCCGATGATCCGCCGGACCCGGTCCGGGTCGCGGACGGCGTCCACGCCGTCCACCCGCAGGGTCCCGCCGTCTGGCCGGACGAGGGTCGCGACGGACCGGACGAACGTGGTCTTGCCGGCGCCGTTCGGGCCGAGCAGCGCCACCACCCGGCCCGGCTCGGCGACCAGGTCCAGCCCGGCCAGCGCCGTCACGCCGCCGAATCGCTTGACCAGCCCGGCGGCCTCGATGACCGGTGTCACAGCCCGTCCTCCTCGTCCAGCAGTTCGCGCAGGTCGGAGAGCCTCTCCCGCCAGAACCGCTCGTACGGGCCGAGCCACTCCGACAGCTCCCGCAGCGGGCCCGCCTCCAGCCGGTAGATGCGCTGCCGGCCGCTGCGCCGCTCGCTGACCAGCCCGGCGTCCCGCAGGACCTTCAGGTGCTCGGAGACGCTGGGGCGGCTCATCGCGAAATGGGACGCCAGGTCGTTCACCGGCTGCGGCCCGTCCAGCAGCAGCGCCGTCAGCTCCCGCCGGACGGGGCTCGCCAGCGCCGCGAAGACGTCCACCTCGACGCTCGCCACCTCGGCCCTCAGCCCTCGGCCAGGACGATGCCGTTGCCGTCGGGGTCGGTGAAGGCGGCCTGGCGCCCCCACGGCAGGTCCTGCGGCCCGTCGACGTCCACCCCGGCGCGCCGCAGCCGTTCGCAGTCGGCGTCCAGGTCGGACGTCTCCAGCATCAGCCCGTGGACGCTTCCCGGCGTCATGCCGGGCATGTGGTCCGCCAGGACGACGTTCGTCTCCGCGCCCTTGGGAGCGAGCTGAAGCCAGCGGATCGGGCCCATGGACTGGTCCGCCACCACCTCGAACCCGAGTGTGTCCGCGTAGAAGGCCTTGGCGGCGTCCTGGTCGGAGACCGGCACGGTCAGCATCCGCACATGTGTGATGTTCATGAGCACGACAATACGTAGGATGTTCCCTACGTGTCAAACGTAGGAGATTGCCTACTCGTTTGGCTCCGGCCTCGCCCGGACCGGGTTTAGCCGGTGGGTGCGGTGGCAGGCTGAGGGCATGCGTGCCGCCACCTATGACGCCTTCGCCGCCGACAACTCGCGTCTGAAGGTCGGTGACGTCCCCGAACCCAAGGTCGGCCCCGGCCAGGTGCTGATCGAGGTGCGCGCCGCCGGGGTCAACCCGGTGGACTGGAAGATCATGGCCGGCGGCCTGGACGGGATGATGGACGCGGTGTTCCCCGTCATCCCGGGCTGGGACGTCGCCGGGATCGTGCGGGGGCTCGGCCCCGACACGCCGGAGTTCGCGCCGGGCGACGAGGTCATGTCCTACGCCCGTAAAGACGTCGTCGGCGCGGGGACGTTCGCCGAGTACGTCACCGTGTCCGCGGACGACGTGGCGCGCAAGCCCGCCGCGCTCAACTGGAACGAGGCCGGTGGCCTGCCGCTGGCGGGGATGACCGCGCAGCGCGCCCTAGACCGCCTGGAGACCGGCCCCGACGACGTGCTGCTCGTCCACGCGGCGTCCGGCGGTGTGGGGAGCTTCGCCGTCCAGATCGGACGCGACCGGGGCGCCCGGGTCATCGGCACGGCGTCCGAAGCGAACCACGACTACCTGCGGGAACTCGGCGCCGAACCGGTGACGTACGGGGAGGGGCTGGCGGACCGCGTCGGGGAACTGGCGCCGGGCGGCGTGTCCGCCGTCGCCGACTTCGCCGGCGGCCAGCTCGACACCACGCTGTCGGTGCTGCGGCCGGGGGGCCGCCACGTCTCCGTCGCCGAGAGCGAGGTGGAGAAGCACGGCGGGCACTGGATCTGGGTCCGTCCGGACGGCGCCGCCCTCGCCCGGCTGGCCGCCCTCGCCGACCGCGGGGCGCTCGCGGTCGAGGTCGCCGGCACGTTCCCCCTGGACCGGGTGGGCGACGCCTTCGACGCCAGCCGCAGCGCCCACACGCGCGGCAAACTCATCATCACGCCCTGAGGAGCGCCAGACCCCTGACCGGCCTGAACCTTGATGGACACCGCACTAGTGCCCCTCGGTCGATCGGGGGCCGGTCAGTCGACCACGGCCCCGGCGGAGATGTTCACCTGGGTCGAGGTCAGGGTGGCGGCGTGGTCCGACACCAGGAACGCGGCGACGCGGCCGACGTCGGTGAGGGTCGCGGCGCGCTTGAGGAGGGTGGCGTCCACCATCTGCTGCTTGACCGGGGCGATCTCCGGCACGTCGGGCATGGATTCGGGGATGCCGCCGGTCCGCATCGACAGCACCCGGACCGAGTGCGGCCCCAGCTCGCACGCCCACTGGCGGCGCATCGCCTCGACCATGTCGGCGCCGATCTGCACCGTGCCGATGCCGGCCATGCGGTTGCCGGCGTCGGAGCCGCCGAAGTGCAGGATCACGCCGGAGCCCTGCTTGACCATGTGGCGGGCGGCGGCCTGCGTGGTCAGCAGGAACGACCGGGCCACCTTCTCCATGGACCGCGTGAAGTCCCCGACCGGCATCTCGATCATGGGGACGAACACGGCGTCCTGGGCGATGACGTTGACCGAGATGTCGACGCTGCCGGCGGTCTCCGCGACGGAGTCGACCCAGCCGTTCACGGCGGCCTCGTCCAGGGCGTCGACGCGGGCCGTCTCGGCGAGGCCGCCCGCGCCGCGGATGTCGTCGGCGACGGCGTCGAGCGTTGCGGGCGTCCGGCCGGCGAGGAACACCCGCGCGCCCTCGGCCGCGAAGGCCCGTGCCATGGCGCCGCCGATCGCCCCGCCGCCGCCGTAGATGACCGCGGTCTTGTTCTCGAGAAGCATCTCGTTCTCCATTCCGGCCCGTTCGGGCCTCTGGACCTGTGCGAGGTGGACTCGACGCTAGGCGCGGGGTCACGCGGCCCGCATCGGTCGGCGAACCGGCGTTGCACCGTGCAGGTCAGCGCGGAAATGCGGGCCCGGAGAACGGCTCCGGCCGAGGGGAGCCGGCGGGCACGGCGGCGCGGATAAGTCAGATGACCGATACCAGCCGGGCCAGCTCCATGCGGCGGGTGACACCGATCTTCGGGTACGCCTTGTAAAGGTGATGGCCGACCGTGCGGGGGCTCAGGTAAAGCTGCGCGGCGATCTCGCGGTTGCTGAGTCCGGCGGCGGCCAGCCGCACGACCTGCAGCTCCTGCGGGGTCAGCCGCTTCAGCGGGTCGGTGTCCCCGGCCTGCGCGGCGGGACGGTCGCCGAGCACCTCCAGTTCGGCGCGGGCGCGCTCGGCCCAGCCGCCGGCGCCGAGCCGTGCGAACGCGTCCGCGGCGGCGGTCAGCTCCGTCCGGGCCTCGGTGCGGCGGCGCCGGCGGCGCAGCCATTCGCCGTAGAGGAGGCGGGTCCGTGCGGTGTCGTACGGGTGGTCGCCGTGCAGGCTCAGCGCGGCGCGGAAGTGCTCGTCCGCTTCATCGCCTCCGGCCAGCAGGGCGCGGCACCGCAGCACCATCGCCGTCGATGTGGCCGTGTCCGAGGCCGCCGCGGCCCATGTCTCGAACGCGGGAAGGTGGGTGCGGGCCAGTTCGGGACGTCCGGCCCGCACGGCGGCCTCCGCGTGGTCGGGGACGGCCCGGATCAGCAGGTCATGCCCGGCCGGCCCCGAACAGACCGCGTCCAGGCGCCTCAGAGCGGCGTCGGCGTGGCCGTCGGCGAGGTCGAGCAGGCCGAGCCCCCAGGACGCCAGCGCGGCGTTCGTCGGATGCAGATCGGCGTGCCCGAGGACCTCGGGCGCCTCGGCACGGCTGCACTCCGGGTCCGTCTCCAGCCGGACGGCGATGCATTTCAATGCGGTGACCTGCATGTCCATGCCGATGTCGGCGGCCAGCGAGATGCCCTCCGCCGCGGCGGCCTCCGCGCCCCGCATGTCGCCGAGCAGGAGCCGTCCGATCGCGAGGGGCTCCAGGATGTAGGGGAGCCAGCCGAGCGCGCCCTGCGCCCTGGCGTCCGCGGCCATGCGCTCCAGCAGCGTCGCCGCGGCGCGGTCCTCGGCCACGACAAGCCCTATGTAACCGGCGATGATGCATTCGACGACGTCCTCGACGTCGCCGTTCGACGCGGCCCCGACCAGCGCGCGCATCGGCGGCACGGCCTCGGTCACGGCGCCGTCGAGCAGCCGGCCGTAGGCGATCAGCGCGCCGGTCACCGGGACCTTCGCCGAACCCGCCGGAAGCCGCACCTTCCTGAGCAGCTCGACGCTCTTCCGCACGAGGTCGTGCGCGCCGGCGTCCCGGGCCGACCAGACGGCCTCCGTCAGCATCGACACCGCCTGCTCCGGGTCGCTCCCCGTGATGAGCGCCGCCCCTTCCAGTGCGAGCGCCGCGTCGGCGGCAGGCGACTCGCGCTCGTAGGCGACCTGGGCGCGGATGAAGGTGGCCTCGGCGATGACCCCGTCGTCGGCGGTGAGGTGCGCGGCCTCGGCGGCGAGGCGGGTCGCCCGGTCCGGCCGTCCGGCGTCGTAGTCGGCCCGCGCCGCGTGGACGAGCCGCCGCGCCCTGCCCTCCGGGTCGGTGCTGAGCCGCGCCGCGCGCTCGTAGGCGGCGGCGACGGCGGCCGCCCCGCCGCGATGCCCGGCGCGGTCCGCGGCCCGCTCCAGCTCCGCCGCGACGTCCTCGTCCGGGCCTGTGGCCGCGGCCGCCAGGTGCCAGGCGCGGCGGTCGGCGTGCTCGTCGGGCCGTCCGGCCTGCGCGAGGGCCACGGCCAGGGCTTCATGGGCGGCGATCCGCTGATGGTGGGCGGCGTTCTGGTAGGTGACGGCGCGGATCAGCGGATGCCGGAACCGCACGTCCTCGCCGCTCAGGACCACGAGCCTGGCCTCCTCGGCGGGACCGAGATCGGCCGGCCCGAGACCCAGGACGGCCGCCGCGCGCAGGACGATGCCGAGGTCGGCGGTGCCGTCGGCGGCGACCACCAGGAGCAGCAGGCGGGCGGCGTCCGGCAGCTCGGCGAGCTGGCGCCGGAACGTCTCCTGCACCCGGCGGCCGACCGGCAGCGGCCCGGCGTGCCGGGCGGGCTCGGCTCCGAGGGCGTTCGCCAGCTCGATGAGGGCGAGCGGGTTGCCGGCCGCCTCGTCCAGGAGCCGCTCGCGGACCGGGACGGTCAGGCCGGGCGCGTGGCCGGCGACGAGACCCTCGGCGGCGGCACGGTCCAGCCCCGCCAGCTGGAGGACGTCGATGCCGTGGTCGGGGAAGGGACGGGCGGTGTCCCGGACCGTGAAGATCATGGAGATCGGGTCGGCGCCGAGCCTGCGGGCGGCGAACAGCAGCGCGTCCAGCGAGGCCCGGTCGAGCCACTGCGCGTCGTCGACCAGGCACACCACCGGGCGGTCGGCGGCCAGCTCGGACAGCAGCGTGAGGGTGGCCGCGCCGATCAGGAAGCGGTCGCCGGCCGGCCCGGCGGCCAGCCCGAACGCCGACCGCAGCGCCTCCGCCTGCCGCCCCGGCAGCCCGTCGAACCGGTCGCCGTACGGGTGCAGCATCAGGTGCAGGCCGCTGAACGCCAGCTCCGTCTCCGACTCGATGCCCGCGCCGCGGATGAGCCGCATGTCACCGGCGTCCGCGGCGATCTGGTCGAGCAGCGCGGTCTTGCCGATGCCCGCCTCGCCCTGGATCACCACGGTTCCGCTTCGTCCGGAGCGGGCGTCCTCCAGCAGGCCGGCGATGCGCTCCCGCTCGCGATCCCGCCCCATCAGCACGCCGAGAACAGTAACGAGAAACGGCCGGAAGACACAGCGCGGCGGCCAAGGGCGAGAGGCCGTCCGGAGGCGTGGCCACCTGTGGACAACTATGCCAGTGATTACTGGGAAATTCATCCGGAGATGACAAGCGCCGGAGGGCGCCCCGGTTCAGGATGGGCCCATGAAGCGAGCGCTCATCAAAGCCGCGGCCGCCGGCGCCGCCGCAGTCCTCGTCGTCTCCCTCACCGCCCAGCCCGCCTCCGCCGCCGACACCTGGCGCAAGGTGAACCTCCCCTTCCTCTGGCCGGGCGCCGGCGTCAACGACATCACCGCCGCAGCGCCCGACAACGTCTGGATCGCGGGCATCCAGGGTTCGTTCTGCTGGCAGCCGGTGCCCATGTGGCCCTGTACCATCCGCAGCGCCGGCAACCCCGTCGTCCGGCAGTGGGACGGCTCAAGGTGGCGGGAGTACCCGATCAATGGCTGGATCTACCCCGAGGCGGACGCGTCGATGAGGGCCGTCGTGGTCGGCGGGGGAGAGACCTGGATCGTCGGCGCTTCCGGGAACGAGTATCTGGCGGCGTTCAACGGCCGGGCGTTCGAGCCGGCCGAACCGCCGGGAGACGGGTCCCTGGTGGGCATCCACGGCGGCCCGGCCGGTGTATGGATGAGCATGAGCAAGGCAGGAGAGGAGTCCCTCTACCGTCGCGCGGGCGGCGCCTGGACCCGCACCCCCGTACCCGCCGACCTCCGATATATCAACGACATCGAGGCCCGCACCCCCACGGACGCCTGGGCCGTCGGCCAAACCGAGCCGGACCGGAACAGTTACGGATCTCCGGAGTTCCCGGCGATCGCCCATTGGGACGGCACGTCCTGGACGACTGTCCCTGCCCATATCCAATCCGGCCCCAGTGCGCGGCTGCTTCGCGTCGCTCCGGTCGGCCCAGATGAATTCTGGGCCACCACGAGCGACACCCTGCTGCACTACGACGGCGGTACCTGGACCGAGATCCAGGCGCCCGAGGGCTCCGCGATAAATGACCTGGTCACGGACGAAGCGGGCACTCCTTGGGCGGTCATACGCACGAACACGTGGGAGAACCAGCTGTTCCGCTACAGCGACGGTGCATGGCAGGAGGCTCAGGACTCCCCGACCGCCGCGATCTGGGACCTCGACGCCGTTCCCGGCACCGGCGAGCTGTGGACGAGCGGAGGCGACGGCGAGTCGCCCGCCGTGTGGACCAACTCCTAGCGTCCCGGTCAAGGCGCTTCGAGCCGAACGTTCGCCGAGGTCCCACAACCGAATACGCTCGGCTGTCACAAAGCGGCGGCGTCCGGCGTCTCCATGTCGAAGCCTTCGGCGACAGGAGGAGACATGGCCGGCATGCCACGGATCGCATGTGCGCCGCGATCCGCGGCCCTCCGCGCGGCCGAGGAAGGACGTGACCTCTCCGGCATGAGCGAAGACCCCTTCGTCACCCACCGCAGCCTGCTGTTCACGGTCGCCTACGAGATGCTCGGCTCGGCGGCGGACGCCGAGGACGTCGTCCAGGAGACGTGGCTGCGCTGGGCGTCCGTCGACCGGGCCGAGGTGCGCGAGCCGCGGGCCTACCTGGTGCGGATCGTGACCCGGCAGGCGCTCGACCGGCTCCGCACCATGGCACGGCGGCGGGAGGACTACATCGGGGAGTGGCTGCCCGAGCCGCTGCTGACCAGCCCCGATGTGGCCGAGGACGTCGAACTCGCCGAGAGCGTCTCGATCGCGATGCTCATGGTGCTGGAGACGCTCGGCCCGGCGGAGCGGGCCGTGTTCGTCCTGCGGGAGGTCTTCCAGACCCCCTACGAGGAGATCGCCGGCGCGCTGGACAAGACCCCCGCCGCGGTCCGGCAGATCGCGCGGCGGGCCCGGCAGCACGTGGCGGACCGCCGCCCCCGCATGGAGGTGAGCCGGGCCGAGCAACAGGCCGCCGTGGCGCGGTTCCACGCGGCGATCCAGACCGGTGACCTCCAAGGGCTCTTCGACGTATTGGCGCCCGACGTGGTGCTGGTCGCCGACGGCGGCGGGCTGGTGCCCACGCTGCGGCAGCCGGTCCAGGGCGCGAAGCGCGTGGCCAGGATGCTCGCCGCCTTCCCCAGGGTCGTGCCCGGCGCCCGCATCGGGGCGATGTGGCTCAACGGCGCCCCCGCACTCCGGATCGATCTCGAAGGTGAACTCAACACCGCGGTCAGCCTGGTCATCGAGGGCGGACGGATCACCCGCATCTACGCGGTCAGCAACCCGCACAAGCTCGCCCGGCTCGGAGAGGCGATGCAGCTCAGCCGGACCGCCTGAACCCGCCACCGGCGTGGTTCAGGCGACGCGCCTCCGGTCGAGCAAAGTCTTCGTCGCCACGATGAAGGTCATCATCCCCGTCCCGACGAGCGGATAGAGGTAGCGGACGTCCACCATCATCGGCACGGCCACCATCGCGACGGCGACCGGCACGACGGCTGCATAGCGCTTCAACAGAACTTTGAAATCGTCCTCCGGCGACCGGCGGAACACCGCGTGCATGGCCAGCATCACGGCGGTGAGGAGCCCCAGCAATCCCGGAATCGCGAACCAGAAGAACGTGTCGCTGATGACGGTGAGAGTGAGCCCGTAGGAGACCAAAACGATGAACACCCATATCAGCGCACGCTGCAATGGAGTTCGCTCACGCCGCGCCTTGCGCCGCCTTTTGTCGGTCTGGCCGGCAGCGGCCGAAGACTCCGACATGTCACCCCTTCCCGGTAGTCCGGCCACCGGACTCTAGGGGCGCCCCACGCGGTAAGCCAACACGCACGGAAGCGGCCCCCCGGTGGTGAGCCGCTAGGCCGGGGGCGGGGCGGGGCCGAGGAGTTCGACGCCGTACTGGGCGGCGACCGCCGTGAGCCTGCTCAGTTCGTTCCGGGGGTCGGCGTCCGGCGTCGCGATCGCCGCGACCTCCTCGAAGAACGCCTCGAAGCCTCCCGGCATGACGAGGCTGAGATGGCGGCCGCGCTCCGAATGCACCTGATAGCCATGGGGCACATCTCGCGGCCCCCAGACCCAGGTGCCCGGAGACGCCTTGATCACGTCGTCCCCGACGAAGACGCTGTAGTCGCCCTCAAGGACATAGAACGCTTCGTCCTCGCGGTGATGCACATGAAGAGGGGGCACGGCCCCTTTGGGACCCGCCACCTCGACCGCACCGAGTGCGCCGTTGGTGTCGTTCGACGACGAGAGTATTTGCATTGTCTGCTTGAAGAACGGGAACGGCATCCTGCCCTCCTTGCCGATGGGCCGGCTTCACCTTGCATGAGAGACGGTAACCCGGCCTGCATCAGTTGAGGTCCACGGTCGGCGACCCCCCACGGTGTGCCGGTCGCCGGTGCCGCTGAGGTGGTCTCCGGCGGCTCGACCGGCCTTCCGCTGGCCTGCGGTCTGTTTTGCCCCTGCTTGACCGGGTAATGCGGCGCCGTACGTGAGCGGACGATGAGGTGGACATGACATGAACTTCCGGACGGGCCTGGCCGTCGGCGCGGGCGGAGCTGTGGCCGCGCTGTCGGTACGGCGCCTTGGCCGCCGGGTCGCGGGCGGGATCGTCCAGCGGCTCGAGCGGCGGCTGGAACGCGCCGTCCGGGATCTCACGGCCAAGGCCGAGCAGGGCGGTCCGCTCGCCAAGGCCGCCCTGGCCGGGGTCAAGGCGCTGCACGAGGGCAAGTCCCCGTTGCGGGCGCTGCTGAGCTTCGGATGGACGGCGCTGAAGGAGACCCTCGCCGGCATCTTCGGGCGTGGACGAAGGGGGAAACCGACCAACATCATCGAACAGACCGACGTGGGCGCCCCGCGCCGTCTCGTCTACGACCAGTGGACGCTCTTCCAAGAGTTTCCGTCCTTCATGAAGAAGGTGGAGAGCGTCGACCAGGCCGGGGAGACGAGGCTGAACTGGAAGGCGAAGGTCTTCTGGTCCAGCCGGACGTGGGAGTCGAGCATCGTCGAGCAGGTCCCCGACCGGCACATCGTGTGGCGGTCCAAGGGGCCCAAGGGGCACGTGGACGGGACGGTCAGCTTCCACGAGCTGACCCCGAACCTGACCCGCGTCCTGCTCGTCCTGGAGTACCACCCCGTCGGCCTTTTCGAGCGGACCGGCAACCTCTGGCGCGCCCAGGGCCGCCGTGCCCGCCTCGAACTCAAGCACTTCCGCCGTCACGTGATGACGCGGTCGCTGACCCGTCCCGACGAGGTCGAGGGCTGGCGCGGCGAGATCCGCGACGGCGAGATCGTCACAACCCCCAAGTGAGGAAGCATGATGAAACGCGGAAGCCGACTGGGCGGGCTGCCCGTCGGAAACATTGCCAAACGGCTGCCGGGCGGGCGCCGCAAGCGGATGCCCGGCCTGAGCGGCATCACCAGGAATCTGCCCGGCGGCGGCGGGATCGCGAAGAGCCTGCCGGGCGGGCGGGCCATCGGCACGGCCGGCGGCGTCCTGCTCGGCGCGGGCGCGGCGGTCGCGGCGGGCCGCGCGCTGAGCGGCCGCAGGGACGAGGAAGGTTCGTCCAACCCGGAAGAGCCCGAGCAGCAGAAGTCCGGGCGGAAGTCCGGGCAGAAGAACGCTTCGGAGAAGAGCGAGGCGAAGAGCGAGCCCGGCGAGCAGGCCGGTGAGAAGAACGGCCAGGGCGTGCTCGGACGCCTCAAGGACACCGTCGGCGGCGTCGTCCCGGGCGGCGGCAAGGACGACGGCGAGGACGAGGGCAAGGGCGGCGGCAAGGGCGGCGGCGGGAAGAAGGTGAAGGTCACCAACATCGTCGAGCACACCGACATCGGTGCGCCGCGCCGCCTCGTCTACGACCAGTGGACGCAGTTCCAGGACTACCCGTCCTTCATGAAGAAGGTCATCAGCGTCGACCAGGCCGACGAGAACAAGCTGAACTGGAAGGCGAAGATCTTCTGGTCCAGCCGGACGTGGGAGTCCACGATCGTCGAGCAGGTCCCCGACGAGCACATCGTGTGGCGGTCCAAGGGGCCCAAGGGGCATGTGGACGGGACGGTCAGCTTCCACAGCCTGTCGCCGAACCTGACCCGCGTGCTGCTCGTCCTGGAGTACCACCCGCAGGGCTTCTTCGAGCGGACCGCGAACCTCTGGCGCGCCCAGGGCCGCCGCGTCCGGCTGGAGCTCAAGCATTTCCGCCGGTACGTGATGACGCAGTCGCTGACGCATCCCGACGAGGTCGAGGGCTGGCGCGGCGAGATCCACGACAGCGAGGTCGTCCGGACGCACGAGGAGGCGATGGACGAGGAGGAGCGCGCCCGCAAGAAGGGCAAAAAGGGCAAGGGCGACGCCGCGGAGGGCGCCGAGGAGTACGAGACCGTCCGCTGACCGGCCGGCCACCCGTGGCGTGGCCGGGCCGGCGGTCAGCGGATCAGCCGGGCCAGTTCGACGCGCGAGCGGATCCCCAGGCGGGTGAAGACGTTGCGGAGATGGTGGTCGATGGTCCGCGGGCTGAGCAGCAGCCGCGCCGCGATCTCGCGGTTGGTCGCGCCTTCGGCGGCCAACCGTGCGATGTGGGCCTGCTGGGCGGTCAGCTTCCCGAAGCCGTTCGCGGTGCCCGTGCGCGTCGCGGTCGCGGTGCCCGGGCCGCCGTCCGCCCCGATCTCCCGTGCGCCGGCCGCCGGGGCCGGTTCGAGGACGGGCGGCGGCGCGATGGTCTCGCCGGCGGCGCGCAGTTCCGCGCGGGCCCGCGACGTCCACGGGGCGGCGTCGTAGCGCTCGAAGATCCGCAGTGCGGCGCGCAGGTGCTCGCGGGCGGCGCGGGGCCGCCGGTCGCGCCGGAGCCGGTGCCCGAACAGCAGCTCCGTCCGGGCCAGGTCGAACACGGCGCCGGCGGCCTCGTGAAGGCGGAGCGCCTCGGTGAAGTGCTCCTCGGCCTCGGCGTCGCAGTCGGCGAGCAGCGCCAGGCAGCGCCGCGCGAGCGCCGCGCGGCCCGGGGCGCGCGCCGTCCCGTCCAGGCCGTCCGTCCAGCGGCGGTAGTGCTCGAACGCGCGGGCGGCCTGCCCCCGCCGGCCGTCCCGGACGAGCGCCTCGACCAGGTGCGGGACGGCCATCAGCCGTGCGGGCGGGTGGGCGAGGCCGGCGCCGCCGGGCAGGCGGAGACGGGCGGCGGCGTCGGCGGGACGGTCCGCGGCGAGGTCCAGGCAGGCGGGCGCCCAGGAGCCGAACGCGGCGGCGCGGGTGAGGCCGCGCCGGTCGGCGGCGCCGGTGAGCCGTTCCAGGTGCCCGTGCGCGGTGCTCTCGTCGCCGTTGAACGCGGCGGTGAGCGCGAGCGTGGCGAGGTGCTCGGCCGCGTGGGCGTGCAGCCGGGTCGCGCGGGCGAGGCGCAGCCCGTCGTGGCAGGCGGCGATGGGGGACGGCGGATGCCCGAGGAGCGCCTCGCAGCGTCCGGCGATCACCAGCGCGTACGACTCGACGGGCGCGTCGCCGGCCCGCCGGGCGGACGCGACGGCGCCGGCGGCGAGGGTCCGGGTGGACGGCCCGTCCCCGAGGGCGAACGCCGAGAGCGCCGCCCACGCCTGCGCGGCCGGGTCGGTGACCTCGGCGCCGAGCAGGACGGCGCGTCCGAGCCGCTCCGCGGCCTCCGCGTAGCGGCCGCGGATCGTGGCGGCGACGCCCGCGAGATGGGTGCGGATCAGCTCTCCGCGCGGCCCGGTCCCGGCCCGGTCGCCGAGCGGGGCGCGGGGCAGCGTCGCGGCGCGGTCGGCGATCTCCAGGTAGGCGTCGTGGTCGCCGGCCGCGTCGGCGGCCTCGGCGGCCCACATCAGCGCGGTCAGCGCCGCGTCGGCGGCGTCCGCGTCGCCGACGGCGAGGCGTTCCGCCGCGTCCCGCAGCATGGGGACCGCCGTCGCCGGGGACCCCGCCGCCACCTCGATCTCGCCGCGCAGCAGCCCGGCGTGGGCGGCGCGCGTCTCGGCGCACGTGAACGGGCGGACCTGCCGCAGCAGCGAGCGGGCCCGCCGGGACCGGCCGCTCGCCCACGCGTCGCCGGCCGCGGACAGCAGCCGGTCCGTCCGCGCGGCGTGGTCGGCGGTGAGGGCGGCGGCGCGCTGCCAGACCCGCCACGAGTCGGCGTACCGGCCGGCCTTCTGCGACGCCCGCGCCGCGTCGGCGAGTTCGCCGGCGAGCCGGTCGTCGGGCTCGCCGGTCATGGCCGCGCGATGCCACAGCCGCCACGGCCGCTGCCATTCGTGCACGAGGACCTCGGCGAGCAGCGCGTGCGCGTCCCGGCGTTCCTCGCGGGACGCGTCGGCCCACAGCGAGGACCGGACGAGCCGGTTCCGCACCGTCACCGCGTCGCCCTCGAACCGCAGCAGCCCGGACGCGCGGGCCGCGTCGAGGTCGCGCGGGCCGGGGCCGCCGCCGGTTGTGCCATCGGTCCTGGTGGCCCGTGCCACGGTGGCGGCGCCGAGCCATTCGTCCGCCACCGCCATGAGGACGAGCCGCCGGGCGCCGGTGGGAAGCCGCAGGTAGCGGCGGCGGTGCAGGTCCCGCAGCGTGCTTCCGGCGGGGAGCGAGCGGGGCGGCGGCGCGGTGCCGGACAGCTGCCCGGGGGTCAGCGCGGCGGCGAGTTCGCGGATGGCCAGGGGCGAGCCGCAGGCGAGGTCGACGATCTCCTCGGTGAGGTCACCGCAGGTCGTGCCGTGCGGGACCGCGCAACCCAGCGCGTCCCCGAGCGCGTCGTGTAACACCTGGCGTCCGGCGTCCTCGTCGAGGGGCGTGAGGCACAGCCGCCGGATGCCGGCGAGGCCGCCGGGCTCGCGCCGGTCGCCGCGCGCGGCGAACAGGACCGCGACCGGCTCGTCCTGGACGCGGCGCGCCGCGAAGGCCAGCGCCTCCAGCGACACCCGGTCGAGCCATTGGGCGTCGTCGGCCCAGCACAGCAGGGGCCGGTCGCGGGCCGCCCGGCTCAGCAGCTCGCACACGGCGGCGTACAGGACGAACGGCGTGCCGTGCCGGGCGTCGCCGCCGGTGACCGCGCCGAGCGCGTCCCGGTGCGCGGGCGGCAGTTCCGCGATCAGCCCGGACAGCGGCCGGAGCAGCCGGTGCAGCCCCGCGTACGGGACGGCCGTCTCGCGCGCGACGCCGGTGGTTCCGAGCGTCCGGAAGCCGGGCGCGGCCCGGCGTGCCGCCGCCTCCAGCAGCGTCGTCTTCCCCATGCCCGCGTCCGCGACGATCGCCAGGGAGCCGCCGTGCCCGTCGCGGGCCCGGTCGAGCGTCGCGCCGATGGCGGCGAGTTCGCGGTCACGTCCGTGGATCCGTTGGGGTGGGTGAGCCTGTGCCATGCCGGTCCTCCTTTGCGGGGAACGAACCCTGACCGGTACCGGGTCTCGGCTAGAACAATTCTCTAGAACGAGCCTCTACAATGAACCTCTATTGGACGGGGCCTCAAAAGGAAGCGGGCCCATAGGTCAACACGCACCCCCGGCACGGGTCCAGAGCGCCGTTCTGTTTCGGGGACGGGGTGCAATCAGGGCGGGCCCTGATTGTGCCGCCGCACAGTCTGGCCGCCGGACGATGGCCGTCAGGTGCCCGAAATGGCACGATGAGGCCCCCGCGTTGTGCTGGAGGTGGCCCACGATGATGGGAGGACGGCTCGGGACGGCCGGCGGAACGAACGCCGACCGCGGTACTGAGCGCGGCGCCGACCGCGGCCCCGGCCGCGGCGTCGACCACAGGGCCGACCGGGAGATCATGCGCAAGGCGGTGCTGCGCCTCACCGACCGCCTGCCCGACCTCGCCGACCGGCTCACCGCCGAGATCCTGTCCGGCGACGGCGTCGACCGCGACGAGTCCTTCTCCCGCGACGTGTGGGAGATGTGCCATACCGGGCTCGGGCACGGCTTCGAGACGATCCTCGAACCCGGCCGCGGCCGCGCCGACCTCGAATGGGCGCAGCGGCTCGGGCAGCGCCGCGCCCACCAGGGGCAGCCGCTCGACCAGCTGCTCCGGTCCTACCGGCTCGCCGGGAAGGTGTTCTGGGAGGCCGTGGTCGAGGTCGTCGACCGGCACGACCCGGAGAACGTCCCGACCCTGATCCGGCAGGCGACCCGCACCTGGGACACGATCGACCAGCAGTCCGGCGCCGCCGCCGCGTCCTACCACCGCACCGAGCTCGCGCTGGCGCGCCGCAGCGAGGAACGCGTCCAGGCGATCGTGGACGCCCTGCTCGACGGCCAGGGCGCCGACGGCGGCCTGCTGTCCACCGCCACGTCCGTCCTCGGGCTGCCCGCGACCGGCCGCTACGCCGTCGTCATGCTCGGCGCGGAGAGCGGGTTCGGCGACGGCGCCGAACGGCGCCCCGGCGACACGGCGGGGATGCGGTTCATCTGGCGGCTGCGCACCGACGCCCAGGTGGCGCTCGTCGCGCTCGGCGCCGCGGAGCTCGACGACCTCGTCGACGCCGTCCGCCCCTACGCGCGCTCGCACGCCGGCGTCAGCCCGGTCGTCGGCTCCCTCGCCGAACTGGGCGGCGCCCGCTGGTTCGCCGAACTGGCCCTGCGCACCTGCCGCGGCCCCGGCAACCAGATCGCCCGGCTGGACCGCCGCCTCCCCGACGCCCTCGTGCTGTCCCAGCCCCGCCTGGCCGGGCGGCTCGGCCACGTCGCGCTCGGCGGCCTCACCGACGTCGACCCCGCCTTCCGCGACGTCCTGCTGACGACGCTCGGCACCTGGCTCGCGTGCGACGGCTCCGCCGCCCGCGCCGCGGACCGGCTGTTCTGCCACCGCAACACCGTCCTCAACCGGCTCCGCAAGATCGAGCAGCTCACCGGCCGGACGCTGGCCCGCCCGCGCGACCTGGTCGAGCTCGTCCTCGCGCTGAGCGCCCTGCGCCTGCACGGCATCGGCCCCGAGGACGGCGAAGGGCCGCCCGTGCGGGGAGGCAACGGGCGGCCCGGCCGCTAGACGGCGGTGGCGGCTAGGAGTTGGGGCAGGTGTCGCGGTACTCGGAGATCTCGGTGCTGCGGCTCGGCGGGGGGCAGAGGAACTGGTCGTAGCGGGTGTCGTTGTCCACGTACCGCTTGAGCCAGGAGATGCTGAACTTCGCGATCGTCGTGTTGGAGGTGTTCGGCGCGAAGTGGCTGGCGCCGTTCAGCTCCAGGTACGCCTTCTCCGACGACGCGGGGATGCTCTCGTAGAACGGCTCGGAGTGCGAGGTCACCGACGCGACCGAGTCGTTCTCGGCCCCGATGATCAGGGTCGGGACCTGGTCGTTCCGGAAGTTCTTGTTCAGGTCCCACGGTGTCAGCGGGATCGCCGCCTGGAGCGACGGGCGGTCGAGCGACGCCTCCAGCGTCCCGCCGCCGCCCATCGAGTGCCCCATCACCGCGAGGCGGGAGGAGTCGATCCGGTTCCGCACGCTGCTGCGCTCGGTGAGGTAGTCGAGCGCGGCCAGCAACTGCCGGCCGCGGCTGTCGGGCTGGTCGAAGCGCGAGTTGGTGTCGATCGTGAAGACGACGAAGCCCTGCGAGGCGAGCCGCGGCCCGTACCACGACATGCTGGACTGGTCCGCCGTGAACCCGGGCGCGATCGCGACCGCGCCGAACGTGCCCTCGGAGGTGCTCGTCGGGTAGTAGATCGTCCCGCCGCCGAAGCCGGTGACCAGCCACGACGAGACGCGGTCATCCGACACCGAGAACGGGCCGCGCGGGGCCTCGACGCTCGACTCCGTCGGGTCGGGCCCGCGCTCGTAGGGGTTGTCCGCCGCCTGCGCGGCCTGCGGGACGGCGATGGTTCCCGCGGTCAGCGCCGCGGCGAACACCATTTTCGCCGCGAGCCTGGGGGTGGATAGCACGTCGGTTCGCTCCTGTTCGCGATGGAGCCGGGGGGAGCGGCTCCAGAACGGGGGTGGAGCCGGGGCCCGGCTCCAGGACGCCGCCATTCTCGGCAGGCGCCCGCCCCGCGAACATCGGCGAAATCGCCGGTCCGTCGAACCTTTTCAGTCCGGCGTCGTGCTCGGCGGCTGAAGTCTCCTATATCGGTCGTGCCCACCGAGATCGTTTTGGGTGGAGGTGGTTGGGTGGGGTGGGCGTTCACATGGGGGGAGTTGAGGGCGTTTGGGTGAGGCGGTACCGGGGCCGCGGGCGGCGCGGCTGATCGTCGGGCTGGTGCTGGCCTCGTTCGCCGGGGTGTACGTGCTCGCGGCGCCGTCGAGGACGGAGGGGGCGGCGCAGGCGGGGACGGCGGCCGCCCTGGTTCTGGCGGTCCTTCTCCTTCAGCTCGTGTGGGTCGTCCCGCGGCTGGAGCGGTGGCGCGGGCGCTGGGTCGTGCCGGCGCAGGCGCTGGCCGCGTACCCGGCCGTGGCCGGCCTCGGGACGTCGGTGGGGCTCCTCGGGTTCGTCGCCGGGTCGCTGCTGCTGGCGGGAGGGTGGCCCCTCGCGATCCTGGTCGTGGGGAGCGCGGCGCTGATCGACGTCCTGAGGGACGGCGCGAGCGCCGACGCCGCGATCACCTGCCTGCTGATCGGCATGGTGGTGTACGGGCTGGTGCGGCTCGCCGACCGGGTCGGCGACGCGGCGGCGGCGCGGCTGCCGGTCACCATGGCGGCGGTCGGGCGGGAGCGGCTGCGCATCGCGGCGGAGCTGAAGAAGGGCCTCGGGGACGGGCTTGAGGCGATCTCGGCGGGAAGCCTGCGGGCGGTCGAGCGGCCCGCCGAGATCGGGCACGTCCTGAAGGTCGCCCGGGAGTCGCTGAACGACGCGCGGGCCGCGGCGGCGGACTTCCGCAGCATGTCGCTGGCGCCGGAGGCGTCGGCGGCGCGGGCGCTGCTGGAGGCCGCGGGCGTCCGCGCCGAGGTGCGCGGCGGGCACCGCGAGCCGCTCGGGCCGGCCGGGGCGCTGCTGGCGATGGTGCTGCGGGAGGCGGTCACGGACGTGGTGCGCGAGGGATCGGCGCGGACCTGCGTGATCGAGACGTCCGAGGACGAGGGCGTCGTCAGGCTGCGCGTGGTCAACGACGGCGTCCGCACGGCTGCGCGGGGCGCGGAGGGCTTGGACGAGGCGGCGGAGCGGGTCCGGGACGCGGGCGGCGCGTTCACCACGAGGCTGGGCGACGACGGCCGGTTCATGGTGGAGGCGGCCGTCGAGGCGGGGGAGCGCGTGGCGAGCATGCCCGGCCGGGCGGCGTACCGCGTTTCGCTGTTGCTGCTGGCGGCGGTGCTGGCCGGGTTCTCGGTGAAAGGGCTGCTGCTGGTCCCGTGGGGGCCGCGCTGGGCGGGTGCTGCGGTGGGGTTCGCCCTGGCCTCGGTGGTGCAGCTGATCTGGACCGGCAGTGGACGGCCCCGATGGTGGCCCATCGCGCTGGCGGTCCTGAGCTTCGCCCCCATCGCGGTGTTCGGGAAGGCGTGGCTGGGCCTCGCCGGGTTCCTCGCCGGGACGTTCCTCGTCGGGCTGCCGAGACGGGCCGCGGTTCCGCTGGTGGCGGCGACCATGACCGGCGTCGGGGTCGGCGCGGCGATGCTGGGGCTGGGGACGGCCGCCCTCGTCAACTACGTCGTCAGCACGCTGGTGACGGGACTGGTCGTCTACGGGCTCGTCCGGCTGGCGAGGCTCGTGCGGGACCTCCAGGCGGCGGGGGAGGAACTGGCCCGGGCGGCGACCGTCCAGGAGCGGCTGCGGGCGGCGCGGGATCTGCACGATCTGCTCGGGCACAGCCTGGCGGCGATCCTGCTGAAGTGCGAGCTGGCCCGGCGGCTGGCCGACGTGGACGCGGACCGCGCCCGCAGGGAACTGGCGGAGGTCGTCGGCATGGCGGAGCAGGCCCGCCGGGATCTGCGCGCGGCGACCGGGGGCGATGCCGAGTTGTCGTTGGACGCGGAGATGCGGTCGGCACGGTCCGTGCTCGCGGCGGCCGGCGTCGAGGTCGAGACCGGCCCCACGGTCCAGGACGGCGCGGTCCAGGACGGCGCGGTGCCGGACGGCCCGACATCGGCGGTGCTCGGCACCGTGCTGCGCGAGGCGGTGACCAATGTGCTGCGGCACAGCGCCGCGACGCGCTGCACCATCCGGACGGGGCGGGACGGCGACGCCGTGTGGCTGGTCGTGGAGAACGACGGGCTCGATCCGCACGCGCCCCGCACGTCTCCCGGTTCGGGCATAGGGAACCTGTCCACGCGGCTCGCCTCGGTCGGCGGGACGCTCAGCGCGCGCGCCGACGGGGAGGGCCGCTTCCGGCTGGAGGCGCGGGTCGGTTAGAGCCAGCCGGCTTCACGGGCGATGCGGGCGGCGTCGGTGCGGTTGCGGGCGTTGAGCTTGGTCACCACGGAGGTCAGGTAGTTGCGCACCGTCCCGGCGGACAGGTGGAGGCGCCCGGCGATCTCCGTGGCCTCGGCTCCGTCGGCGGCGAGGCGCAGCACGTCGGTCTCGCGGGGCGTGAGCGGGTTGTCGGCGCTGTCCCAGGCGGTGAGGGCCAGCCTGGGGTCGAGGACGCGTTCGCCGGCGGCGACCTTGCGGATGCCGGCGGCGAGTTCCTCCGGCGGCGCCGTCTTCAGCAGGAAGCCGCGGACGCCGGCCGCCAGGGCACGGCGCAGGTGACCGGGCTTGCCGTGCCCGGTGAGGATCAGGGACGCGATCTCCGGCGCGGCGGCGTGGAGCGCGGCGGCCGCGGCGAGGCCGTCCAGGCCCGGCATGTCGATGTCGAGGACGGCGACGTCGGGACGGGCCGAGCGGGCGGCGGGCAGCACCTCGTCGCCGCGGTCCACCTCGGCGACCACGGTGATGTCGGGTTCCAGCGTCAGCAGGCCGGCGAGGGCACTGCGCACGACGTGGTGGTCGTCCGCCAGGAGCACCTTGATCACCCCCTATTTCTATCAACGCCGGCGCGCCGCCGGGACCCCGTCACGCCGCGGACCATGACGAGATCACATATGACCGCTGATCACCTCTCTGGTTCGTGAACCTCCAGGTCAGAAGACTTGAAGCCATGAACACCTCGGGCATGAACACCACGGGCGTGAACACGAGCGGGAGCGGCACCGGAGTGCGCGACGCCGTGCGCATGGAGAAGGTCAGCAAGGTCTACGGGCGCGGCAGGGGAGCCGTCGCGGCGCTCCGGGAGGTGACGACGGCCGTCCCGCGGGGGCGTTTCACGGCGGTCATGGGGCCGTCCGGATCGGGGAAGAGCACATTCCTGCACTGCGCCGCCGGTCTCGACACGCCGACGTCCGGCACCGTGCACCTCGGTGAGACGGAGCTGTCCGGGATGTACGAGACGAAACTGACCGAGCTGCGCAGGGCGCGCGTCGGTTTCGTGTTCCAGGCGTTCAACCTGGTGTCGTCGCTGACGGTGGAGCAGAACATCACGCTGCCGCTGCGGCTGTCGCGAACCCGCCTCGACAAGGCGTGGCTGAACGAGGTGGTCGCCCGGGTCGGCCTGGCCGACCGGACCGGTCACCGTCCGGCGCAGCTGTCCGGCGGGCAGCAGCAGCGGGTCGCGATCGCCCGCGCGCTGGTGACGCGTCCGGAAGTGGTGTTCGGGGACGAGCCGACGGGCGCGCTCGACACGATGACGGCCCGCGACGTCCTCACGCTGCTGCGGGAGACCGTGGACGGCATGGGCCAGACGGTCGTGATGGTCACGCACGACCCGGTCGCCGCCTCGTACGCCGACACGGTGCTGTTCCTCGCCGACGGGCGGATCGTCGACTGGATGGACGCGCCGTCCAGCGACAAGGTCGCGGCCCGCATGACGCGGCTGGGGGCGTGGAAGTGATGCTCTGGCTCGTTCTCAGCACGCTGCGGCACCGCAAGGCCGGGTTCGCGGGGGCGTTCGTCGCGCTTCTGTGCGCGGCCGCCCTCGTCTGCGCATGCGGGATCCTCCTCGACACGGGTCTGCGCGGCTCCATCGCGCCCGAACGGTATGCGGGCTCCCCGGTCGTCGTCACCGGCGACCAGTTCGTCCACAAGACGATCGTGAAGAAGGAGGGCAAGAAGAAGCACAAGGCGAAGGCGATCGCCGAGCGCGCGTGGCTGCCGGCCTCCGTCGCGGGCAAGGTCAGGGGCGCGAACGGCGTCCGCGACGTGATCACCGAAGTGACGTTCCCCGCCGAGATCGGCGACTCCGCGGACGATGACCGCGAGTCGTGGGGACACGGGTGGGAGTCCGCCGCGCTCACCCCGTTCACCCTCCGGGAAGGGCGCGCCCCCACGGCGGACGACGAAATCGTCATCGACGCCGCGACCGCCCGCACCAAGGGCCTCCGGCCAGGCTCGACCGTAAAGGTCGCGTCCGCCGTCCCCGGCGGCTACCGCGTCGTCGGCGTCACCGAGCAGTCGCTTAAGCACCAGACCGCCGTCTTCTTCTCCACCGCCCAGGCCGAACGCCTGTCCGGACGGAGCGGCATGGTCACCGCCATCGGCGCGCACGGCCCGGTGAAGGCGATCGAGGACGCCGTGCGCGGCACCAAGGCGACCGTCCACACCGGGAAGGACCGAGGCAAGGCCGAGTTCCTCGGCGCGGAGAAGTCCCGCATCAAGCTGATCAGCATGGGCGGAGCCCTCGGCGGGACGGCCCTGCTGGTCGCGATCCTCGTCGTGTCCGGGACGTTCGCGCTGTCGGTGCAGCAGCGGGAGCGGGAGATCGCGCTGCTGCGGGCCGTCGCCGCCACACCACGCCAGGTCCGCAGGATGATCGGGCGGGAGGCGCTGCTGGTCGGGTTCGTCGCGGGCCCGCTCGGCGCGGCCGCCGGGCTGCCGCTGGCCTTCTGGCTGCGGGACCGGTTCCGCGGCCTCGGGGCGCTGCCGCCCAACCTGGACCTGGTCGTCAGCCCGTTCCCGCCGTTCGCCGCGACGCTCGCCGCCGTCGCCGCCGCGTTCGCCGCCGCCCGGATCACGGCGCGGCGGACGGCCCGGATCCGTCCGGTCGAGGCACTCGGCGACACGGCGCCGGGCCGGAGCGGGCTCGGAGTCGTGCGGATCCTGGCGGGTCTCGTGGTCACCGCGGGCGCGATCGTCCTGACGATCGTGCTGTCGGGGCTGAACACCGAGGCGGCGTCCAGCCCGGTCACGATGCTGACGGCGATCGTCTGGACGGTCGCGGTCGCCGTGCTCGGCCCGGCCATCTGCCGCGCCGCGGCCGCCGCCCTGTCGGTGCCGCTGCGGTTCTTCCCGGTCGGCGGGCATCTCGCCGCCGCGAACCTCGGCACCGGCGCGCGGCGGCTCGCGTCCGTCGTCACACCGCTCACGCTCATGATGGGGCTGACCGCGACCATCCTGTTCGTGCAGACGACCATGGGCCATGCCGCGACGAATCAGGCGAGCGAAGGCACCATCGCCGAGCACGTCGTGGGCCCCAAGGTTCCGCACGGCACGGCCGAGGAGATCCGCCGGGCGCCCGGGGTTACCGCCGCCACCGAGGTTCTGCGGAGCACCGTCCGCGTGGATCTGGAGAACTACGGCGTCCAGGGCGTCACGCCCGGCGGACTCGACCGCACCATGGACCTGGACGTCCGCGAGGGCTCGCTCCAGGGACTGGACTCCTCCACCATCGCCGTGAGCAGCACCGCCTCCGCCCGGCTCGACGTCCGGCCGGGCGACCGGCTGAGCCTCGCCCTCGGCGACGGCACCCCGATCGAACCCAAGGTGATCGCCGTCTACGAGCGCGGCCTCGGCTTCGGAGACCTCACCGTCACCCGCGACCTGCTCGCCGCCCACGTGGACGACCCGCGCGGCACCCTGCTGATCGCCGGCACGCCTCCCGACGGCCTGCCCACGACGGACGCCGGCACCCTCGCCGAGAACCGGGCGACCACGAACGCCGAGGTCAACTATGTCGCCATGGGGCTGATCCTCGCGTTCACCGCGATCGCCGTCGTCAACACCCTCGCGATGTCGACCTCCGGCCGCGCCCGCGAGCTCGCGCTGCTGCGCCTCGTCGGGACGACCCGCCGCCAGGTCATGCGGATGCTCGGCTGGGAGACGCTGGCCATCGCGGGAATCGCCGCCGCCCTCGGCAGCGCGATCGCCCTGGTCACGCTCACCGCGTTCAGCAGCGGAATGACCGGCGGCGCACCGCACGTCCCGCCGCTCGGCCACCTGGGCGTCCTCGCCCTGGGCGGCGTCCTCGCCGCGGCCGCGACGGCCCTGCCCGCCCGCCTGGCCATGGCCGCCCGCCCCGCGGACACCATCAACACCCGCGAATAGCCCCCGCTCACGCCCCCGGCCTGTGTCGCAGGCCGGGGGCATACTTGTGCCCATGACGTCCGTCCCGCCCGCACGTCACCTGCTGCGCGCCAGGGACCTGGCCGACGCGCGGTACTTCGAGCCGCTGACGGTGGCCGACCTGGCGAGTGCGGCGGGGCTGTCGCGCGCCCATTTCAGCGAGCAGTTCCGGCGCGCGTTCGGCGAGTCGCCGCACGCCTACCTGCTGACCCGGCGGCTGGAACGCGCCGCCGCCCTCCTGCGCATGACCGACAGGTCCGTCGCCGACATCTGCGTCGGCGTCGGGCTGCAGAGCATCGGCTCCTTCACCACCAGCTTCACCCGCATGTTCGGCATGTCGCCCACGGCCTACCGCGCCTCGTTCCCTCCCGCCGCCGCGCACGCGCGGATACCCGCCTGTGTGCTGCGCGCACACGGCCGTCCGAAACACCGGACGTTTCGAGAAGACGGCCGGACGCCCCCGCGAATAGCGTGATGGCTCCACCGACTCGCCGGGGAGGAACCGATGATCACGTTTGCCAGCGCGCAGCTCTGGGTGCACGACCAGGACGAGGCGCTCGCGTTCTACACCGAGAAGCTCGGCATGGAGGTCCGCTCCGACGCGACCCTGCCGGAGATGGGGTTCCGCTGGCTGACGGTCGGCCCGGTCAGGCAGCCCGACCTGTCCATCGTGCTGATGGCCGTCCCCGAGGAGCCCGTCATGGACGGCGCGACCGCCGAGCAGTTGCGCGACCTCATGGGCAAGGGCTTCGCCGGAACGATCTTCCTCACCACCGACGACTGCCACGCGTCCTACAAGGAGCTGTCGGCGCGCGGCGTCGAGTTCGTCGAGAAGCCCGAAGAGCAGCCCTACGGCATCGACGCCGCGTTCCGCGACCCGTCCGGGAATCACATCCGGCTGACGCAGGCGTACGCGCTGGCCTGAGTCAGACGGTCTCCTTCGCGGCCGCCGACTCGCCGTAGGCGGGCCCGATGCGGTGGCGTGCCCAGCCGAGGTAGAGCGCGGCCCCGGCCAGGCCCACCACGCTGAGCGTCAGGACCATGCTCCACTCGATGTACCAGGCGTCGCCGGTCTCGCGCGGCCAGCAGATGTTGATCGTCTGGGCGGCCAGCCACAGCGCCGCCACGTACGTCACCGGGGCGCTGAACCGGCCGAGGTTGAACGGTCCCGGCCGCCACCCGCCGCGCAGATGCAGCAGCGCGGCGCCCCACACCGGCAGCCCGAACGCGACGTAGAAGCCGACGGTCGTGAAGTTGACCAGCACCGAGTACAGCGTCGAGCCCGAGAGCAGGACGAAGACGGCGGCGCCGACGGCGGTCAGCAGGATCGCGAAGACCGGGAGGCGCTCGGCCCCCGTCAGCCGGCCGAGGACGCCGGAGCCGGGCAGCGCCCGGTCCCGCGCCGACGCCCAGATCACCCGGGACACCGCGGCCTGGACGGCGAGGAAGCTCGCCAGGAACCCGATCACGAACATCACCAGCAGCGGCCGCCCGATCGATGAGCCGAAGTGGAACACGAGCGTGTCGCTCACCGGGTCGGCGACGCCGCCCGACATGGCCCTGGACATGTCGGGGATCGCCAGGATCAGCCCGGCGGCCGAGTACATCACGACGATCCCGACCGCGAGCAGCGAGAAGATCAGCGCCTTGGGCACCGCCCGCTCGGGGTCCTCGACCTCCTCGGCGATCGAGCCCGCCGACTCGAACCCGACGAACGACCAGCCCACGAACGCGGCGGCGGCCAGCATCGGGCCGGCGAGCCACGCGCCGCCCCCACCCGCCCCGGCGCCCTCGAACAGGACGCCGAACGACTGCTCCCGGTAGAACAGCAGCAGGACGGTGCCGAGCCCGACGGACGCCAGCACCTCGCAGATCAGGCTCGCCACGACGAGGATCTTCAGCGTCCGGCGGCCGACGATGTTGGCGAGGCTGCCGGCCACCAGGATCGCCAGCGCCGTGCCCATCGTCGCGGCCTTGCCCGGCGCGTCCACGCCGATCGCCTGGAGCAGGAAGCCCGCCGCGCCGTACGACAGCGTGGACAGCGCGATCGTGAGCCCCCACATGTACGCCCAGGCGGCGAACCAGCCGGAGCCGGGACCGCGCACGTGCCGGGCCCACTGGTAGACGCTGCCCTCGTACGGCCAGCGGGACGCCAGCTCGCCGAACACGCAGGCGACGAGCAGCTGCCCCCCGAGGACGATCGGGAACGCCCACCAGAACGCGGGACCGGCCGCGAGCAGGCCCAGCGTGAAGATGGCGTAGAGGGCGACGATGGGGGACACGTCGGCGAACGCCAGCGCGGTCGCCGAACGCAGGTTGAAGCCCTTGCGGAGTGTCTGAGGATGTTCGGAGGGGGCCGGTACCTCGCCGGTTCCGGTGCTGGAGGGGGTCATCGCGTGCCTTTGCTGTCGGTGTCCTAGGGGTCGGACGGGGCCTGCGGCGGGAGGCGATGCGGGTCGGGGAGGCCGCCGGGGAGCGGGATCGCGCGCGGGGCCAGGCCCAGCGAGCGGACGTGCCGGGCGATCTCGCCGAGCGGCGCCAGCCACACGTCCGGGTAGGACGCGACGTGCTCGATCAGCCCTTCCAGCGCGGCGGCACGTCCGGGACGCCCCGACAGGAAGGGATGCGCGGTCAGGACGAAGCAGCCGTGCTCCCGGCGCAGCGCCTCGAACTCGGCGCGCCACATCTCCGCGGCCTTGAACGGGTTCTCGATCAGGCCCGTCCCGGAGATGCCGGGCAGGTAGCAGTACTGCTCCCAGTCGTCCAGGCCCCAGTGGACGGGGATCTCGACGATGGACGTGCCCGTGCCGGTGTCGAGCTCGTACGGGACGTCGGCGTCCATCAGGCTCGTGTCATACAGGAACCCGCGCTCGGCCAGCAGGCGCGGCGACGCGTGGGTCAGCTCCCACATCGGCGCCCGGTACCCGTCCGGGCGGATCCCGGCGACCTCCTCCAGGGCGGCGAGGCCGCGGTCGAGGATGTCCGCCTCCGTCCGCTCGTCGACCGCGCCCTCCGGCCCCGCCAGCGGTTCGTGCAGGTAGCCGTGGTGGGCGATCTCGTGACCGCCGTCGACGATCGCGCGGACGGCGTCCGGGTGGCGGTGCGCGGTGTAGCCGGGGACGAAGAACGTCGACCGGACCCCGTGCCGGGCGAGGATCCGCAGCAGCCGCGGCAGCCCGGTCAGCGGCCCGTACGCCTGGTGGCTGAGCACGCTCAGCCGCGCGGCGGCCTCCGGGTGGACGCCCAGGACGGCCGATTCGGCGTCCACGTCGAAGGTGAACGACGCCGCCGACGTCGCCGCCCCCGGCCAGCGGACCGGGTCCGCGGGCCGCATCGCACCGGGCGCCGTCTCACGGGCCGCCGTCTCACGGGCCGTCATCCCGCGGGACCCTTCGCCAGCAGGCCCAGCACCTCGTAGATCACCGTGGCGGCGGCGATGGAGGTGATCTCGGCGTGGTCGTAGGCGGGCGCGACCTCCACCACGTCGGCGCCGACGATGTTCAGCCCGGCGAGCCCGCGCAGGATGCCGAGCAGCTCCCGGCTGGTCATGCCGCCGCTGTCGGGCGTCCCGGTACCGGGCGCGTACGCGGGGTCGAGGACGTCGACGTCGACCGACAGGTAGACCGGCGCGTCCTGGACCCGGGCCCGCACCCGCTCCGCGACGCCCCGCGCACCGAGGTCGTCGAGTTCGGCGCAGTGGACGATGGTGAACCCGAAACGCGCGTCGTCCACCAGGTCCTGCGGGTCGTAGAGGGGGCCGCGGATGCCGACGTGCGCGCTCGCGTCCCGCATCAGCAGCCCCTCCTCGGCGGCGCGGCGGAACGGGGTGCCGTGCGTGTACGGCTCACCGAAGTAGGTGTCCCAGGTGTCCAGGTGCGCGTCGAAGTGGACGAGGGCGAGCGGGCCGTGCAGCGCGTGCGCGGCCCGCAGTGCCGGGAGCGCGATCGTGTGGTCGCCGCCGATCGTGATCGCCCGCCCGCCGTCCCCGGTCAGCTCCCGCAGCCCCGCCTCGATCTGCCGGATCGCCGCGCCGATGTCGAACGGGTTGCAGGCGATGTCACTGGCGTCCACCACCTGCTGGGACGCGAACGGCAGCACGTCCAGCGCCGGGTGGTAGGGCTTGAGGAGCCGCGACCCCTGCCGCACCGCCGCCGGCCCGAACCGCGCCCCCGGGCGGTACGAGACGCCGCTGTCGAACGGGACGCCGACGACGGCGACGTCGTAGCCGGGGACGTCGGCGCGGCGGGGGAGTCGGGCGAACGTCGCAGGCCCCGCGAACCGCGGAACCTCCAGCGCGTTCACCTGCCCGACCGGTTCCTGTCCAACCGGTTCCTGTCCAACCGGTTCCTGTCCAACCGGTTCCTGTCCAACCGGTTCCTGTCCAACCGGTTCCTGTCCAACCGGTCCCTGCCCGGCCGGTCCCTGCCCGGCCGGTTCCTGTCCGGCCGGTTCCTGTCCGGTCGGTGCTCGGGTGGAGGGCGATGGGGCGGGGGGCTCTTGGGTGGCTGGGGCCTCGGCGGCCGGGTCCATTGGGTTCCTTTCCGGGAGGTTCATGCGCGGGCCCTCGTGGTACCGCCGTTGACGTGCAGGATCTGCCCGATGAGCGTCGGCAGCCGCGGGTCGGCGAGGAACGCGACCGACTCGGCGACCTCCTCGGGGGTGGCGATGCGGCCGAGCGGCACCCGGGCGGCGTACCGGGCGCGGATCTCGTCGACGCTCACCCCGGCGGCCTTCGCGTCCACCTCCAGCTGGGCGGTGTCGATCACGCTCGGCGCGATGGCGTTCACCGCGATGCCGAGCGGGCCCAGCTCGCGGCCCAGCGACTTGGTCAGCGCGATCATCCCGGCCTTCGACGCGGAGTAGGCGGTCGCGTCCGGCCATCCGATCAGCCCCCATTCGGAGGAGATCAGCACCATCCGGCCGCCGCCGCGCTCGACCATCCCGGGCAGGACGGCCTGCGCGCACGCGAACGTCCCGCCGAGGTTGACGTCGATGATCCGCCACCAGTCGTCCAGGTCGTGCTCGGCGAACGGCGCCATCGTCATGTAGGCGGCCCCGGCGACGAGGATCCCGACCTGCTCGCCCGCCTGCCGCTCGACGCCGGCGACCATCGCCTCGACGGCCTCGGGGTCGGACACGTCCGCCGGCGCCGTCACGCCGCCCACCTCGGCGGCGAGGCCGGTGACGTCCCGGTCGGGGTGGTCGTTGAGGGCGACGAGGTGCCCGGCGGCGGCGAGGCGCCGCGCGACCGCCGTGCCGAGGCCGCCGCCGGCCCCGGTGACCAGTGCGACCGCCATCTAGATCACCGCCCCGGCGTTGGGGGACAGGATCTCGCCGGCGCAGAACGTCCCGTCCTCGACCAGGTAGGCGGCGGCGAGCGCGATCTCCTCGGCGGCCGTCAGCCGCCCCGCCGGGAGGGTCTGCAGGTAGGCGGGCCTGCGCCAGGGCGAGTCGGACGGCAGCAGCGGCGTGTCGGTCGGGCCGGGCGCCACCGCGTTCACCCGCACGCCGGACGGCGCCAGCTCCGCCGCAAGCGACCGGACGAACCCGATCACCGCGCCCTTGGCCGCCGCGTAGTGGGCCTCGGCGTCGCCGCCGCCGATGGCCAGTTCCGACGTCACTGCGACGACGCTGCCCCGGCCGCGCTTCATCATTCCCGGCGTCACGGCCTTGCAGACGTTGACCACCCCGCCCAGGTGCACCCGGAGCATCCGCCGCCACTCGGACCAGGCGATGTCGGACACCGGGACGATCGCGTAGTGCCCGGCCGCGCACAGCGCCGCCTCGATCGGCCCCAGCTCGCGCTCGATCCGCCGGACCGCGGCGGTCACCTGCGCCGCGTCCGACACGTCCACGCTCACCCAGTGATGGGCGTCGTCGGCGGGGCTCAGGTCCAGGCCGGCCGTCGTCCAGCCGCGGCCGGACAGCTCGCGCACCATCGCGGCGCCGATGCCGCTCGCCGCTCCGGTGACGAGTGCGACTCGCTCCCGCATCTGACCTCCGAACAGGTGGGCGACAGGTGGGCAAGACATCAGGCAAACCCGCCATAACCCCAGGTGACAAGTGTCATGGTGATTTCTTGGCCAAATGCACCGCGCCAGGCCCGGGCTGTCGTGCCCTTCTCCAAAACACGGTCATGATCAGACGCCACCGCCGGGCGGGGGTGAGAGGCTGAGGCTGTGACCAGCGATCCCGCGGTGCTGCGCCTCACCGTCCGGCAGCTCCTTGAGGTGCCGCGCTTCCAGCTGCGCCTGGTCGCCGGGGAGGACGGGCTGGACCGCCCGATCCGCTGGGCCCACTCCACTGAGCTGCTCGACCCGGGCCCCTATCTGCGCGGCCACGAGATCGTCCTGACGGTCGGCGCGTCACTGCGGGACGACGAGGCGTGCGTCGCGTTCGCCGGCTCCGCCAAGGCCAGCCGCGCCAGCGCGATCGGCTACGGCGTCGGCGACGTCACGGCCGCCGCGCCGGAGGCGCTGCGCCAGGCCTGCGACAGGCTCTCCCTGCCGCTCGTGGAGGTCCCGCCGGAGGTTCCGTTCCTGAGCTTCACCGAGTGGTTCGCCGAACGGCTCGCGTCCACCCACGACGAGCGGCACGAGCGCGAGGAGACCGGGCGGCTGCTGCGCATGGTCCGGGAGGGGCTCGCGTCCGCGGAGGTGCTCCGTCCCCGGATCGACGAGGCCGGGCTCGACCCCGAGTCACTCCTCGCGATCGCGATGGACGTCTTCGACGAGGATCTGCCGGGTCTCCTCGGCGTGGACGGCGACACCGCCATCCTGATCAGCAACGACGACCACGCGTGGACCGAACCGGCGGGCGTCGGCAGCCCCGGCCCGCTGGAGTACCTGCCGGTGTCGCTGACCGAGTGCCTGGCCGCGCTGGACGCCGCGCGCCGCACGGGGGGCATCGTCCACGCCTCCGATCTGGCCACCTTCCAGGCGCTCCTCGGCCGCCTCACCCAGGACCAGCTGGCCCCGTTCGTCGACCAGATCGCCCGCCCGCTGAGCGAGTACGACGCCGCGCACGGAACCCGTCTCACCGAGACGCTCCGCACGTTCCTCGACATGGGAGGCGCGGTCGGCGCCACGTCCCGCGCACTATTCCTGCATCCGAACACGCTGCGCCACCGGCTCGCCCGGATCGAGTCGCTCACGGGCCGCAATCCGCTTCAGTTCGACGACCGGGTGGCGTTGGCGGTAGCGGTCTGGGTGGTGCGCTGAGCCGAATACCCGGCCCTACTCGGCCGGGTGTTGCGAAATAGCGGTAAATGTCGGAATTGTTCCGCTGGAAAGGTGGTGACCGGCGAGGGCGGCGAGGTGTGAATCCCGTGGGCTTCGGTGACGGCACCGTGGCGTGCCCGTAAGTGATCGTTGCAGCGTCCACGGCCCGGCGGGCCGGTGCCGGACGTCCGTGATCGCCACCGGAATCCCCGTGGTCACCGCCGTCACGCCAACCTCGGAGTCATGCCCACTCTGCGTATTCAATAATGTCCTCAATGGGAATGCGGACAGGCCCGAATTCCGCGTTTCTGGCCTCCTCCGGAGGGACGGGTCTAGGTTGGCCCGTGACCCACGTGTAAGAGACGTGTGTAAGTGCCCCCGCGTGCAAGGGACAGAGCCGTACCGGTGAAAGGAGCGTCAGACCCGATGACGGATGCCCCCCACGGCCCGGAACAGGCGCCGGAGACGAAGATCAATACTGACGTTCCGCAGTCGGCCCGGATCTGGAACTACTGGCTCGGCGGCACCGACAACTACGAGATCGACCGGATCGCCGGCGACCAGTACTACTCGCTGTATCCGGGCATCGTGCCGATCGCCCGCGCCGGCCGCTACTTCATGGACCGCGCGATCCGGTACCTCGCCGCCGAGCGCGGCATCCGCCAGTTCATGGACTGCGGGACCGGCCTGCCCACCCTCGACAACACCCACGAGATGGCCCAGCGCGCCGCCCCCGACGCGAAGGTCGTCTACGTCGACAACGACCCCCTCGTCCTCGCGCACGCCCGCGCCCTGCTGACCGGCAGCGGCGAAGGCCGCACCGCCTACATCGACTGCGACCTGCACGACCCCAAGACGATCATGAGCAAGGCGTCGGAGCTGCTCGACCTGTCCCAGCCCGTCGGGCTGATGCTGATCGGCGTCATGGGGCACATCGTCGACCCCGACGAGGCGCTCGGCGTCGTCCGCGGGCTGATGGAGCCGCTCGCGTCCGGCAGCTACCTCATCCTGCACGACTCCAACGACACCAACGAGGCGTTCAACGCGGCGCAGCGCGCCTACGACGAGACCGGCGCCATCCCGTTCCGGCTGCGCAGCCCCGAGTTCATCCGCGGCTACTTCGACGGCCTGGAGATCGAGGAGCCGGGGCTCGTGACCAGCGGGGCGTGGCGCCCGGAGGTCGGAGTCGAGGTCGAGGAGCTCCCGACCCTCTGCGCGGTGGCCCGCAAACCCTGACGCAGAGCCACCACGTCGCTCACCGTCCCCTGTCCGGCGCAATGCGTGAAGGTATAGTGGGGCGTTCGCCCACGCCTGTCCCCCCGATGAGGAGTCCCCTTGGCCTCCGTTGCGATCACCGGTAGAAGACAGTCCACAGACGCCCAGGGGGACCCGCTCGTCCCGCGGATGCTGCTGGCGCGGCGGCTCCGCGCGCTGCGGGAGGCCGCCGGGATCAGCCGGAGGGACGCGGCGCGGGAGATCAGGGGATCCGGCTCCAAGATCGGGCGGATGGAGCTGGGCCGCTCCGGGTACCGGGCCGCCGACGTCGCCGCCCTCCTCACCCTCTACGGCGCGGACGACGACGAGCGCGCGACGCTGCTGGCCCTCGCCGAGCGGACCACCGCCCGGCCGTGGTGGTCCGCCGACGGCGACATCGTCCCGGCGTGGGTGCGGCCCTACCTGAGCGCCGAGCAGGCGGCCAAGCTGGTCCGCACGTTCGAGGCCCAGTTCGTCCCCGGCCTGCTGCAGACCGAGGACTACGCCCGCGCGCTGATCCGCCGCGTCAACCCCGAGCCGGAGGTCGAGCGGCGCGTCGAGTTCCGGATGGTGCGCCAGCGCGTCCTGCGCCGCCGCCCGCGTCCCCTCAACCTGTGGGTCGTGCTGGACGAGGCGGCGCTGTGGCGTCCGATCGGCGACCCGGCGACGATGCGGGCGCAGATCCGGCACATCGTCGAGCTGTGCCGGCGGCCGAACGTCACCGTCCAGATCGCGCCGTTCGGGATCTGCGGGCGCGTCGCCGGGGACGGGCCGCTCACCCTCGTCCGGTTCCCGCAGCAGGGCCTGCCCGACATGGTGTACCTGGAGCGGGCCAACAGCGCCGTGTACCCGGTCCGGCGGGCGGAGATCGAGCGGCACTGGCACGTCTTCAACACCCTGGTGACCGAGGCGGCCCCGCCCGAGCACACGCCGCGGATTCTCGCCGGAATCTTCGGCACGTACTGACTCCCCGCACTCACTCCCGCACGTACTGACCTCCGCACATGCCGGTTTCCGCGTGTGCGGGCCGTTTTCGCTGCCCGCTGGGCGATCACATATGCGCGACTGACCACTTCCGGCCTAATTCCGTAAATAACGGATATTCGGGAGGGGTGGCGCGGCGGTTCGGGGACGTAGGCCACAGGGGGCTCCCACGGCGCCCATGTTTACCGGTCGATCACCCGGTTACCGGGCATCGTTGACGCCCCACGCCGCCGCCCTCGAAGGAACGCCATGTCCGTCAGCGAGCGTCTGTGGAACGAGACCCGCCTGTGGAACGAGACCGAGGAACGCCGGTCCCGGGACGAACTCCAGGCCCGGGAGAACTTCCCGGTCGCCTCGCGGCTGCTCCCGGCGCGGCACCGCGTCCACCTGCTGAACGTGTACGGCTATGCCCGGCTCGTCGACGACATCGGCGACGAGGCGCCCCCCGGCGAGCGGGCGGCCCTGCTCGACCTCGTCGAACGCGACCTCGACCGGATCTACGCGGGCGCGGTGCCGGAGCTGCCGGCGATGCGCAGCCTGGCCCGGACGGTCACCGCCCGCGCGATCCCGGCCGAGCCGTTCCGCCGCCTGCTGCGCGCCAACCGCGAGGACCAGGTCGTCTCCCGGTACGCCACGTTCGACGACCTGCTCGCGTACTGTGCGCTGTCCGCCGATCCGGTCGGGCACATCGTCCTGCACGTCTTCGGCGCCGCCACCCCGGAGCGGCTCGCCCTGTCCGACCGGGTGTGCACCGCGCTCCAGATCATCGAGCACTGCCAGGACGCCGGTGAGGACTACCGGAACGGGCGGATCTACCTGCCGGGCGACGACCTGCGCCGGTTCGGATGCGAGGAGAGCGACCTGGGAGCCGCCGTCACCCCGACCCGGCTGCGGGGCGTGCTCGCCCTCCAGGCGGGACGGGCGGGACGGCTGCTGGAGGAGGGCTCGGCGCTCACCGGGCGGCTCCGGGGATTCGCGCGGGTCGCCGTCGCCGGATACGTGGCGGGCGGCCTCGCCGCGCTGTCGGCGCTCGAACGCGGAGCCTACGACGTCCTGGGGGCCTCGCCACGGCCGAGGAAGGCGCGGCTGCTGGCCGAGTGGTCGCGGACACTGGGAAGGAGATGACGCGATGGCCGACGACATGGCCGGACCCGCGCCGGCCGGCGCCTACCGGTACTGCGAGCACGTCGTCCGCACGCAGGCGCGCAACTTCTCGTACGGGATCCGCCTGCTCCCCGCGCCGAAGCGGCGGGCGCTGAGCGCCGTCTACGCCTTCGCCCGCCGGATCGACGACATCGGCGACGACCACCGCGCGCCCGCCGCGGAAAGGCTCGCGCGGCTCGCGGCCGAGCGGGCGCACCTCGCCGACCCCGGCGCCCATCCGTCCGATCCGGTGCTGGTGGCGCTGGCGGACGCGGCACGCCGCCACCCGATCCCGCTGGAGGCGTTCGGGGAGCTGATCGACGGCTGCGAGGCCGACGTCCGCGGCGGCGTCCACGACACCTTCGACGACCTGCTCTGGTACTGCCGGTGCGTCGCCGGGACCGTCGGCCGCCTGTCGCTCGGCGTGTTCGGGACCTCCGACCCCGGGACGGCCGTGCCGCGCGCCGACGCGCTCGGCGTGGCGCTGCAGCTGACGAACATCCTGCGGGACGTCCGGGAGGACGGGGAGAACGGCCGCGTCTACCTCCCCGCCAAGGACCTCGCCCGCTTCGGGTGCACGCTGCACCGGGACGAGGCGGGCCGCCTGACCGACCCGCCGGAACGGCTGGTGGCCCTGGTCCGGTTCGAGGCGTCCCGGGCGGAGGAGTGGTACGCCACCGGGCTCAGGCTGCTCCCCATGCTCGACCGCCGCAGCGCCGCCTGCACCGGGGCGATGGCGGACATCTACCGGCGCCTGCTGAGACGCATCACGGCCGACCCCCTCGCCGCGCTGGACACGCGCACGTCCCTGCCGGGGTGGGAGAAGGCCGCCGTGTCCGCGAAGGCGCTGGCGGGGAGCCACCGATGAGCGCCGGCGGTCCCGGGGGCCATGTCGCCGTCGTCGGCGGCGGCCTCGCGGGGATCAGCGCGGCGCTGGCCCTCCAGGAGGCGGGCCTGCGGACGACGATCTACGAGGCGCGTCCCCGGCTCGGCGGCGCCGCGCACTCCTTCGAACGCGAGTCGGGCGGGCGGCGCCTCACCGTCGACAACGGGCAGCACATCTTCCTGAAGTGCTGCTCGGCGTACCGGGGGCTGCTGGAGCGGCTGGACGCGCTGGACCGGGTCCGCGTCCAGGACCGCTTCGACGTCCGCGTCCTGACCCCCGGCGGGCCGGGCGGACGGCTCCGCCGCGCCAAGGCGCCCGGCCCGCTGCACTTCCTGCCCGCGCTCGCGGGCTACGCGCTGCTGTCCCCGGCCGACCGGCTGCGCGCCGTCCGCGCGTCGCTGGCGCTCGACCGCCTCGACCCGGACGACCCGTCCCTCGACGGGCTCGGCATGGGCGGCTGGCTCGCCCGCCACGGGCAGCGGCCCCGGGCGCGGGAGGCGCTCTGGGAGCTGTTCGTCACGGCGGCGCTCAACGCCGGGCTGGACGACGCCGCGCTCGGCCCCGCCGCGATGGTGTGCCAGACGGCGCTGCTCGGCCGGTCCGACGCCGCCGACATCGGCGTCGCGTCCGCCCCGCTCGGCGACCTGCACGGGACGATCGCGGCGCGGAAGATCGAACGCGGCGGCGGCCGGATCCGTCTCGGGGCGAAGGTGTCGGCGATCGAGGCCGGGCCGAAGCTCGTGGTGAACGGCTCGCCGGCCGGCGCGGACGCCGTCGTCGTCGCGGTGCCCCACCGGGCGGCGGCCGCGCTCGTCCCCGCGGAGGCGTGCCCGGACCGGGACGGCTGGGCGGGCCTCGGCTCCAGCCCCATCGTCAACGTCCACGTCGTCTACGACCGGCCGGTCATGCGGGAGCCGTTCGCCGCGGCGGTCGGCTCACCCGTCCAGTGGGTGTTCGACCGGACCGGCGTCAGCGGCCTGGCCGGTGAGAACGGGCCGGCCGGTGAGAGCGGGGCGGCCGGCGGCCAGTACCTCGCGGTCTCGGTCTCGGCCGCCGACCGCTGGATCGACACCCCGGCCGCCGCGCTGCGGGAGGTGTACCTGCCCGCGCTGGAGCGGCTGTTCCCGGCGGCCCGCCGCGCCCGCGTCACCGACTTCTTCGTGACGCGGGAACGGCACGCGACGTTCCGTCAGAGCCCCGGCAGCGGCGCGCTGCGTCCCGCGTCCGCGACCCGGCTGCCGTGGCTGTTCCTCGCCGGCGCGTGGACCGACACGGGCTGGCCCGACACGATGGAGGGAGCCGTGCGCAGTGGTCTCAGCGCCGCCCGCCTCGTCCGCCGGCACCTGAACGACCCGGGCGCGTACGCGAGCACGTCCACGAGCACCGACGAGGTGAACGGCCGATGACGACCGTCCCGACCCCCATCGCCGACGGACGCGCGCTGGTGGACCAGGCGATGCGCGCCTCCGCCGAGCGGCTCGACCCCTGGACCCGCCGCGTCGTCGCCTACCACCTCGGCTGGACCGACGAGGACGGCCGCCCCGCCGCGGCCGGCGGGAAGGCGCTGCGTCCCGCGCTGGCGCTGCTGTCGGCCCGCGCCGCCGGGACGCCCCCCGAGACGGCGCTGCCCGGCGCCGTCGCCGTCGAGTTCGTGCACGCGTTCTCGCTGCTGCACGACGACATCATGGACGGCGACCGCACCCGCCGGCACCGTCCCGCCGCGTGGACGGTGTTCGGTCCGTCCGCCGCCATCCTCGGCGGCGACGCGCTGCTGGCGCTGTCGGAGAACCTGCTGCTGGACGGGCACACGCGCGGCGCGCACTGGGCGGCGCGGGCGCTGACCGCCGCCACGCAGCGGCTCATCACGGGGCAGGCGCTCGACCTCGGGTTCGAGCAGCGCGACGACGTGTCCCTCGACGAGTGCCTGACCATGGCGGCCGACAAGACGGGGGCGCTGCTCGCCTGCGCCTGCTCGATCGGGGCGATGCTCGGCGAGGGACCGGCGCGGCTCGTCACCGCGCTGACCGGTTTCGGGGCCGAGATGGGCCTGGCGTTCCAGCTCGTCGACGACCTGCTCGGCATCTGGGGCAGCCCGGACACGACCGGCAAGCCCGTCCTGTCGGACCTGCGGGCGCGGAAGAAGTCGCTGCCCGTGGTCTTCGCGCTGAACGCCGGAACCGCCGAGTCCGGACGCCTCGCGGAGCTGTACGCGCGGCCGGAGCAGCCGTCCGAGGACGCGCTGAAGGAGATGGCGCACCTGGTCGAGGCGGCGGGCGGACGGGACTGGGCCGCGGCCGAGGCGGACCGCCGCATCGCGTCGGCCGAACGGCACCTCGCCGGCTCGGGGATGGACGACCGCGTCCGCGCCGAGTTCCGCGACATCGCCCTCTTCGTCACCTCCCGGGACCACTGACCTCCACCAACGCGGACGCGAAGGAGCGCGCATGACCACGACGGAAGTTCCCGGACTCACCGGCGCGGCGGCCGCCGCCGCGGAGGCGGCCCGCGACCATCTGCTCGGCCTCCAGTCGCCCGAGGGCTGGTGGAAGGCGGAGCTGGAGACCAACGTGACCATGGACGCGGAGGACCTGCTGCTCCGCCGGTTCCTCGGCGTCGGCTCCGAAGACGACACCCGTGAGGCGGCGCGCTGGATCCGCTCGCAGCAGCGCGCCGACGGGACGTGGGCGAACTTCTTCGGCGGCCCGCCCGACCCGTCCACGACGATCGAGGCGTACGTCGCGCTGCGGCTGGCCGGGGACCCCGTGGACGCCGGTCACATGCGGCGCGCCGCCGCGTACGTGCGGGAGGCGGGCGGCATCGAGGGCGGCCGCGTGTTCACCCGGATCTGGCTGGCGCTGTTCGGGCAGTGGTCGTGGGACGACCTGCCCGTCATGCCGCCCGAGCTGATGTTCCTGCCGAGCCGGGTGCCGCTGAACGTCTACGACTGGGCCTGCTGGGCGCGGCAGACGATCGTCCCGCTGACGGTCCTGGGGTCGCTGCGTCCCGTCCGGGCCCTGCCGTTCGACCTGCCGGAGCTGCGCAGCGGTGTGCGCCCGGCGCAGGACGCGAAGGGCTGGGGGCGCGTGTTCGGCACGCTCGACCGCGTCCTGCACGTGTACGAGAAGCGGCCGGTGCGCCCGCTGCGGGCCGCCGCGCTCCGCCGTGCAGCCGACTGGATCATCGCCCGCCAGGAGGCCGACGGCTGCTGGGGCGGCATCCAGCCGCCGTGGGTGTACTCGCTGATGGCCCTGCACGAACTCGGCTACGGCCTCGACCATCCGGTCATGAAGCGCGGTCTCGCCGGGCTCGACCGCTTCACGATCAGGGACGAGAAGGGGCGCCGGCTGGAGGCGTGCCAGTCGCCGGTATGGGACACCGTCCTCGCCATGAACGCCCTCGGCGACGCCGGAGTGCCCGCCGGTGATCCGGCCCTGCTGCGGGCGGCGGCCTGGGTCGTCGGCGAGGAGGTCAAGGGGCCGGGCGACTGGTCGGTGCGGCGCCCCGGCCTCCCGCCGGGCGGCTGGGCCTTCGAGTTCGACAACGACTGCTACCCCGACACCGACGACACCGCCGAGGCGATCCTCGCGCTCCGCAAGGCCGACTTCCCGGACGCGGCGGCGCCGATCGAACGCGCCGTCCGCTGGCTGTCCGGCATGGCCTCCCGCGACGGCGGCTTCGGCGCCTTCGACGCCGACAACACCCGCGAGCTGTGCACCAAGCTGCCGTTCTGCGACTTCGGCGCGGTCATCGACCCGCCGTCCGCGGACGTCACCGCCCACGTCGTCGAGGCGCTCTCCCAGGAGGGCCTCGCGGAGACGACCGTGGTCAAACGGGCCGTCGTGTGGCTGCTGAAGGCCCAGGAGGCGGACGGCTCCTGGTTCGGGCGGTGGGGGGCCAACCACGTCTACGGGACGGGAAGCGTGGTGCCTGCGCTCATCGCCGCCGGCGTCCGCCCGGACAAGCCCGCGATCCGCCGCGCGGTGACCTGGCTGGAAGAGCACCAGAACGACGACGGCGGCTGGGGCGAGGATTTGCGCTCCTACGACGACCCGTCCTGGATCGGCCGGGGCGCGTCCACGGCGTCCCAGACGGCGTGGGCGCTGCTGGCGCTGCTCGCCGCCGGTGAACGCTCCGCCGCGGTGGACGGCGGCGTCCGGTGGCTCGTCGACCATCAGCGCCCGGACGGGAACTGGGACGAGGAGCACTTCACCGGCACCGGTTTCCCCGGCGACTTCTACATCAACTACCACCTCTACCGGCTGGTGTTCCCGATCAGCGCCCTGGGCCGCTACCTGGAGACCGCCGAATCCGCCGTGCCAAAGGAGGTCCGGAGACCATGAGCATGCCGCTACGCCAAAGCGTTCGCATCGGGAGCTACATCCTCCGCAACAAGCTGCGCGGCAAGGAGAAGTTCCCGCTGATCGTCGAACTGGAACCGCTGTTCGCCTGCAACCTGGCCTGCGCCGGCTGCGGCAAGATCCAGCATCCCGCCGACGTGCTGAAGAAGCGCATGCCCGTCGAGCAGGCCGTCGCCGCGATCGAGGAGTGCGGCGCGCCCATGGTGTCCATCGCGGGCGGCGAACCCCTCATGCACCCGCAGATCGACGAGATCGTGGGTGAACTCGTCAGGCGCAGGAAGTTCGTCTTCCTGTGCACGAACGCGCTGCTCATCCCGAAGAAGCTCGACAAGTTCAAGCCGTCGCCCTATTTCGCGTGGGCGGTGCACATCGACGGCCTCCAGGAACGCCACGACGAGTCCGTGTGCAAGGAGGGCGTCTTCGACGACGCGGTCGCCGCCGTCCGCGAATGCCAGCGCCGCGGTTTCCGCGTCACGACGAACACGACGTTCTTCAACACCGACACCCCGCAGACCGTCATCGAGGTCCTCAACTACCTCAATGACGACCTCAAGGTCGACGAGATGATGATCTCGCCGGGGTACGCCTACGACAAGGCACCCGACCAGGAGCACTTCCTCGGCGTCCAGGAAACCCGGGAACTGTTCGCCAAGGCCTTCGCCGGCGGGAACCGGAAAAGGTGGCGGCTCAACCACTCGCCCCTCTTCCTGGACTTCCTGGAGGGCAAGGTCGACTTTCCCTGCACGGCCTGGGCGATCCCGTCGTACTCCCTCTTCGGGTGGCAGCGTCCCTGCTACCTGATGTCGGACGGCTACGCCCAGACCTACAAGGAACTCCTCGACGAGACCGACTGGGAGTCCTACGGCCGGGGCCGCGACCCCCGCTGTGCCAACTGCATGGCCCACTGCGGTTACGAGCCCACGGCCGTCTTCGGCACGGTGAGCTCACTGAAGGAATCGCTACGGGCGCTTCGCACCACTTAGGGCATCCGTCCGGATTACCATGATCCAGACATCGGACCACGACCGGACAGGGTGACCATGGCGGACGACCGCGCGGACGAGACGCCGGAGTGGCCTCCGGCCGAGCTGGACTTCAGCAAGCCCACCATCGCCCGCGCCTACGACGCGCTGCTCGGCGGCAAGGACAACTTCGCCGCCGACCGCGCCCTGGCCGACCAGACGGCGGAGTTCATCCCGGGGCTGCGGGAGTCGGCGGTCGAGAACCGCAAGGTCCTCGTCCGGGGCATCCGGTACCTGGCGCGGGACGCCGGGATGGACCAGTTCCTCGACCTCGGCAGCGGGCTGCCCACCGTCGAGAACACCCACGAGGTCGCCCAGCGCGAGAACCCCGGAGCGCGCGTCGTCTATGTCGACATCGACCCGCTGGTGTCGGTGCACGGGCGCGCCCTGCTGGCCGACGACCACGTCACCAGGGTGATGACCGGCGACGTCCGCGACCCCGCGGCCATCCTCTCCGCGGACGAGGTGAAGGGCTTCCTCGACTTCTCCCGCCCCGCGGTGATCATGCTGGTCGGGATGCTGCACTACCTCTCCCCGGACGTGGTCGACGACGTCGTCGCCGCCTACCGCGACGTCCTCGTCCCCGGCAGCCACCTGTTCATCACGTCGCTGGTCGACACCGGCCTCCCGCAGCAGCAGGAACTCGCCCGCATCACCCGCGAGAACCTCGAAGAGGGCTGGGCCCGCACCCCCGCGGAGATCGAGGCCCAGTTCGGGGACGGCTTCGAGCTCGTCGAACCCGGCGTCACGTACACGGCCCTGTGGCGCCCCGACGGCCCCGTCGACCCCGGGAACCTCGCCCCGGGCGAACAGCTCGGCATGGCTGGCATCGCCGTCAAGAGGCGCTGACACCCTCGACCCTCCACCCCGCGTGAGCGCCGCGCCACGCGGGGTTCTCGGCTGCGATCAAGTCTTGTTGACGGTGTGACACACGATGTATAAGTGTCAAACGTGCTGGCTGCCGCCTCGCGTCCGTCCGTCTCGCGCTCGTCCGGTCAAGGGGGCCCGCGGTGAAGTTGCGTTCCAGGCTGCTGGCGGTCGTCCTGCTGCCGATGCTCGTCCTGCCGCTGACGGCGTCCACGGCGCAGGCCAACGTCCTGGACACCCTGTCGCCGGGTTCCCTCACCCTCGCTCCCGGCGTGACGGGAACGACGGCCGTGGGCGGGTTCCGCGTGACCGTGGACCGTCCGGGCGGCCATGCCCGCCTCGCGGTGACGTCGGACGGCCGCACGGTGTGGGCCGGGGTGCCCGGACGCGCCTTCGCCGTCGCGGGCCTGGGCCGCCTGTCGTGGCGTGAGCGGACCGGCATGTTCAAGCCGGACGAACTCGTCACCTGGCGGCTCGCCGACCAGCGCATCGAGCGCGTCACCCGGTCCGGCGGGGACGTGGTCGTCAGCGGCACGCTCAGCGGCGGCCTGCTGAAGGCACCCTACGAGTGGCGGATCTCGGCGTCCGGCGAAGGCCGCGCCGCCGTCGACCTGAAGGTCGGCACGGTGACCGGCGCCGGCCTGCACCGCCCGCCGGACGTCGTGGCCATGGCGTCGCAGCGCGGGCGGAACGAGCGGTTCCACGGCTTCGGCGAGCAGTTCGCCCCGTTCGACCTGGCCGGACGCCGCGTGCCGATCGTGGTCCGCGAACAGGGCATCGGACGGGGCCGGCAGCCGCTGACCGCGATGGTCGACCTGGTCTCCGGCCAGGGCGGCTCGTGGGACACCGCCTACGCCCCGATGCCGTTCTACGTCACCAGCGCCGCCCGGGGATTCGCGCTGACCGGCAGCCGCTACTCGATCTTCGACCTGTCCCAGGCCGGGCGGGTCGTCGTCCAGACCTGGGGCGCCCGGCAGCACGCCGAGCTCTACACGGGCCGCGAACCCGCCGACGTCCTCGCCGCGCACACCGCCTCGGCCGGGCGGATGGGCCCGCTCCCGTCCTGGACGCGCGACGGCGCCGTCCTCGGCCTCCAGGGCGGCACCGCGAAGGTGCGCCGGACCGTCGCGGAGATGCTCGCCGCCGGCACGAAGATCTCCGCCGTGTGGCTGCAGGACTGGAGCGGGCAGCGCACCACCTCGTTCGGCGACCGCCTCTGGTGGACGTGGCAGCTCGACCGCGAGCGCTACCCCGGCTGGGACGGCCTGGTGGACGACCTGCACCGGCGCGGCATCAAGGTGCTGACGTACGTCAACCCCTTCCTCGTCGACCCGTCCGGCAAGCCGGGCGGCGTGCCCCGGGACCTGTTCGCCGAGGCCCGCGACCGCGGCTACCTGGTCGCCGGGGCGGACGGGTCGCCGTACATGCTCGACCAGAGCGAGTTCTCGGCCGCGATGGTCGACTTCACGAACCCGGCCGCCCGCGAGTGGTACGCACGCGTGATCGCCACGGAGGTCGCCGGGGTCGGCGCGGACGGCTGGATGGCCGACTTCGGCGAGGCACTGCCGTTCGACGCCGTGCTGCACGCCGGGTCCCCGGCCGAGCTGCACAACCGGTGGCCGGTGGAGTGGGCGGAGGTCAACCGCCGCGCCTGCGACCTGTCCGGCGGGCCGGACTGCCTGTACTTCATGCGGGCCGCCTACACCGGCTCACCGGGACGGGCGCCGCTGTTCTGGGCCGGTGACCAGCTCGTCGACTGGGACGCCCACGACGGCCTCGCGTCCGCGCTGCACGGAATGCTGTCGGCGGGCGTGTCCGGCATGACGCTGAACCACACCGACATCGGCGGCTACACCGCCGTCGACACGCCGTTCGGCGACTACCACCGCTCCGCCGAACTCCTCCAGCGCTGGGCGGAACTGTCGGCCTTCGGGGTCTTCTTCCGCACCCACGAGGGCAACAAGCCCGCCGACAACGCGCAGGTGTACGACACACCGGACAGCCGGGCCGCCTTCGCCCGGACGAGCCGAATCTACGCCGCCCTCGCCGGCTACCGCGCCACCGTCGAAGCCGAGGCCGCGCGGGGGCTGCCCGCCCTCCGCCACACCTGGCTCGTCCACCCCGGCAGCCCCGCCGCGACGGCCGGAGACCAGTTCTTCTTCGGCTCGTCCCTGCTGGTCGCCCCCGTCCTCAAGCCGGGCGCGTCCAGCGTGGCGGTGCATCTGCCCGCCGGACGCTGGATCAACGTCTTCACCGGCCGCGCCTACGGCGACCGCGCGCAAGACGTCCGGCTGACCGTCCCCGCGCCGCTCGGCACCCCCGCCGCCTTCGTCCGCGCCGGCGACCCCGGCGGCGCGAAGATCCGGGCGGCGCTGCGGGAGGCCGGCCTCACCCGCTGACCGTCACGGCCAGCCCGCCCCCGGAACCTCGACCTCGGTCGCGAGCACCCGGCCGCTTCCCGGCGCCACCGGGTTCTCCTCGGTCATGCCGCGCCACTCGGCGGCCACGACGAACAGCGTCGTGCCCTGCGGGCCGCCCAGCGCGCAGGCGAACCCGCCGCGGTCCAGCTCGACGACGTCCAGGACGGTGCCGCCTTCCGCGACGCGCACGCACCGCTGATTCGGCACGTCGGCGTACCAGACGGCGCCCTCCGCGTCGAGGCAGATGCCGTCCGGGACGCCCTCGCCCAGATCGGCCCAGACGCGCCGGTTCGACAGCCCGCCGTCGGCGCCGATGTCGAAGGCCACCAGGGCGCTCCGGTAGGAGTCCGCGACGATCAACGTGGAGTTGTCCGGCGTGACGGCCATCCCGTTGGGGAAGTCGATGTCGCCGGCCACCTCCCGCACGGACCCGCCGGCTGATGCCAGGAAGACGAAACCCGGCTTGACCTCCTCCCCGGCCATCGGGTTGAAGCCGATCCGGTTGACATAGGCGTTGCCGCGGCCGTCCACCACGATGTCGTTCCACCCCGGCTCGCCCAACTCCGCGTGCACGGCCAGGTCTCCGCCGGGCTCCCGCCGCAGCAGCCGCCCGTCGGCGGACGAGACGATCACCATCCGCCCGTCCGGGAGCCAGGCGGTGCACAGCGGCAGCGACTCCACCCGCGCGACCACCTCGCTGCCGCCGTCCAGGTCCACGGCGACGACCTCGCCCGCGGACCAGTCCGAGAAGTACAGCCGGCCCCCGTGCCAGCGAGGCGACTCGACCAGCCCCCGCCCACCGAGCAGCGTCCGGACCTCACCCATCTAGATCACACCCCTTCCGACGTCTCACCCCCTACACGAATGCCCCACCCCCAAATCGACACGCCCCCCACACCGAACGACCCGCGGCGCCCCGGCCTATCCCCGGATCACAGCGACTCGGCGGCCTCATGGCTGGGCGCCGCAGGGGTAAGGGCCGTGTGAGCGTCGTGTGAGCCCGCGGTGAGGCGCCGCCCGCATGATGCGGGGGATCCACAGAACACGGGGAGGAAGAATGGCAGCAGAGGAAATCACCGAGCGGTTGATGGCGGACGCGGTGACCACCATCGAGATGCTCAACGTCGCCCTGGGCGTCCGCCTCGGGCTTTACCAGGCGCTGGCAGAGGGCCCCGCCGACGCCCGTGCCCTGGCCAAGGCCACCGGCGTCCACCCGCGCTACGCGCGCGAATGGCTCGAACAGCAGGGCGTGAGCGGGATGCTCACCGTGGCGGCCGACGACGACGATCCGTACGCGCGCGCCTTCGCGCTGCCCGCGGACGCCGGTGAGGCGCTGCTGGACGCCGACAGTCCGTTCTTCGTGGGGACGCTGCCCGGGATGGTGGCGTCCATCGCCGAGGTGCTGCCGCAGGTGGCGGGGGCGTTCGAGTCCGGCGGCGGCGTCCCGTACGCCGCCTACGGGACGGGCACCAGGCACGGCATCGGCGGGCTCAACCGGCCCATGTTCCGCGCGGGCGTGGCGGACTGGGTCGCGGCGATGCCCGACATCGCCGCGCGGCTGTCCGACGGCCCGGGAAAGGTTCTCGACCTCGGCTGCGGCACCGGCTGGTCGGCCATCACGCTCGCCGAGACGTTCCCGTCCACCAGCGTGCACGGCATCGACCTCGACGAGGCATCGGTCGAGGAGGCGTCGGGGAACGCCGCCGGGCGCGGGCTGGACGGCCGGGTGACGTTCGCGCTCGGGGACGCCGCCGACCCCGGAGCCGGCGGACGCTACGACATGGTGTGCGTGTTCGAGGCGCTGCACGACATGGCCGATCCGGTGGCGGTGCTGCGGTCGGCGCGGGACAGGCTCGCCCCCGGCGGAGCGGTCCTGATCGGCGACGAGAAGGTGGCCGAGCACTTCACCGTCCCGGGCGACCTGGTGGAACGGCTGAACTACGCGATCAGCGTCCTGCACTGCCTGCCCGCCACACGGGCCGAGGGCACCGCCGTGGAGGCCGGCACCGTGCTGCGGCCCCACGTCGTGCGCGGCTATGCCGAGGAGGCGGGCTACGGAAGCTGCACCGAGCTGCCCATCGACCACGACCTGTGGCGCTTCTACAGGCTCGACCCCGCCTGACCTGCGTCGGGACGCGCGGCCTCGGCGATCGCGGTGAGGGCCAGCCCGACCAGGTCGTCCAGTGATCGCCCGGCTCCGCGTTCCCTGGCCCGGCCGACGGCGTCGGCGCCGAGCCGCTCCCGGGCGGCCGCGAGCGCCCCGACCAGCTGGACGGCCTCGGGCGCGTCGGCGGGAAAGCCCACCGGCGCGCCCTCCAGCGCACCGTCGAGCTCGCACGCCGTCGCCTCCAGACCGGCGGCGACCAGCAGCGGGATCAGATTCCGCAGGGTGACCCATTGCTGGGTGCGATTGCCGACCCGCCGCCAGTGCTCGATGGCGTCCCGGTAGGCCGGCAGCGCGGTGGCGGGATCGGCGTCCGTCCGCCCCCGCAGCGTCACCACGGACACGGTGGCGATCCCCTCGATGAAATGCGCGCCCAGGGCGCCCGCCAACCGGCGGGACTCCTCCAGCAGTTCCAGCGCACGCACGGGATCGCCGTGCATCCATGTCTCACCGGCGTAGTACAGCGCCACCGCCTTCAACGCCGGCTCGCCGCTCTTGTCGGCCACGGCGCGGCAGTCGTCCGCGGCCTGGCGCGCGGCCTCCACGTCACCCCGGTAGGCCAACGTGATCGCCTTGCTGCCGAGGGCGCCGCAGATCAGGCCGAGGTCGTCCGAGTCGGCCTGCCGGACGGCCCCTTCGTACTGGCCGATGGCCTCGGCGAACCGTCCCTCCAGCACCGCGACGTCGCCCAGGACCGCCCGCGCGGCCGCCGAGTTCGGGGAGCCGGGCGGCGCATCGGCCAGGGCGCGCCGGGCCAGCGCGGTGGCACGGCCGAAGTCCCCGCGCGCCCACGCCCCGAACGCCGCGGACGCCAGCGCGGCGGGCCGCAGCGGGTGCCCCGCCGCACCGGGCAGCTCCGCCGCCGTCGCGGCCCACTCCTGGAACTCGAAACGCATGTGGAAGAGCGCGTACAGCGTGAGCTCCGCCGCCAGCTCGACCGCCGCCCCGGCGTCCTCGGCACAGGCCCAGCGGAGCGCGGCGCGCAGCTCGTCGACCGGCAGCGGCCCGTACGGGTGCCGGCGGGCCACGGCGATCTGATGCCGGGCGTGCGCGGCGGACAGGCTCAGGTCCTCGCCGTGGCGGGCCAGCAGCTCCGCGGCGTACGCACGGACCGTGTCCAGCAGCCGGTACCGGTCGTCCTCCGGGCCCGCCACCATCGACTTGTCCGCCAGCCCGGCCAGCGCCACGGCGATCCGCCCGGACGGCAGCAGGCCGTCGGCGCACACCGCCTCGGCGTCGGCCAGCCCGAACCGGCCGCTGAAGACCGCCAGCCTGCGCAGCAGTATCTGCTCGGACGGGTCGAGCAGGGCGAACGACCAGTCCAGGACCGCCCGAAGGCTGCGATGCCGGGGCCCGCCCGTCCGCCACCCGCCGCTCAGCACGTCCAGCGCCGGACGGTCGACGACGGCGCCCAGGCCGAGCCCCCGGACCCGCGCCGCGGCCAGCTCGATCGCCAGCGGCAGCCCGTCCAGCCGCGCGCACAGCGCCGTCGCCCGCGGCACGTCGCCGGGCGCCAGATCCGGCCCGCCGGACGCGCGCAGCCGTTCGGCGAACAACGCCACCGCCTGCGACGGCTCGCGCAGCGGACCCACCGCGAGGACCTGCTCACCCGGCACCGCCAGAAGCTCCCGGCTGGTCGCCAGGACCGTCACCGCCGGGCACTGCTGCACGATCCGCTCGACCAGCTCCGCCACGGCCGGCAGCACATGCTCGCAGTTGTCGGCCACCAGCAGGGTGCGGGCCGGACGCAGCACCTCGACCAGCGCCTCCCGGACGTGGCCGCTGACCGGCTCGGGCAGCCCGAGCGCGTCGGCGAAGACCCGCGGCACATCCGCCGGGTCACCGGCCGCCGCCAGGTCGATCCAGCTCGCCGCCCGTGATCCGGCGACCTCACGGGCCAGCCGCGTCTTGCCCACCCCGCCGGGCCCGACCAGGGTGACGATGCGCGCACCGTCCAGCAGCTTGGTGAGCCCCGCCAGCTCGTCGGCCCGGCCGACCAGCGCGGTCAGCGGCCGCCCCGGAACCGGTGCCGGACCGGTCCGCGGAGCCGCCCCGGGGAGCGTGTGGCGCAGGATCCGGCCGTGCAGCCCTTCGAGTTCCGGCGACGGCTCCAGGCCGAGTTCCTCACGAAGCCTCATGCTCAGCGAGCGATAGACCTCCAACGCCTCACTCTGGCGTCCCGCCAGGTAGAGGGCCCGCATCAACAGCCCATGCGCCCTTTCGCGCAACGGGTGCGCGGCCGTGAGCTCGCGCAGTTCCCCCAGAGCCCGGTCGAGCCGGCCCAGCGCGAGCCACGCCTCGCACCGGCTCTCCTCGGCCGCCGTCCGCAGCTCGCCGAGCCGCACCGAAGCGCCTCGCGCGAAACCGTCCGCGAACTCGGCGTACGCCGGCCCGCGCCACCGCGCCAGCGCCGTCTCCAACTTCTCCGCCGCGGCACCCGGATCCCGGGCGAGCAGCGCGCCGGCCTCCCGCACCTCCCGTTCGAACAGGGTGGCGTCGACCGAACCGGGATCCACGGCCAGCAGGTATCCGGGCGACCTGGTCACCAGCACGTCGGCGCCGATCCGCCCCCGCAGCCGCGAGACGTTGGTGTGCAGCGCGTGCCGGGCCCCATCGGGCGCGTCGCCGTCCCAGAGCGCGGCGACGAGTTCCTCGGCGCCCACCACGTGCCCCGCCGCGAGCAGCAACCGGCACACGAGCGCCCGCTGCGCCCTGCCGGGCATCGCCAGACGCTCGCCGTCGCGCCGCACCTCCAGCGCGCCGAGCACCCCGAACTCCAACGCGCCGCTCATGACGTCCGCCCCCATTCCGGAGCCTGCGGGCACCGCCCCACCCGAATTGTGGCACGCCGGCGCTGCCGCGACCGCGCTGTCCACCTTCGGACATGAGGCTCACCGAAGCGCCTTCTCCAATTCGATCTCGTCCCGAATCGGAATGCCGTAAGAGCCGGTCACGGGAATTTCAGGTTTGACCCGTCTCCGGGCGTCCATGACGGCGTCCTGGTGCAGGATCGCCAGTCGGAATCCCCGGCGCTGGTAGAAGCGCAGGGCATCGACGTTGTCATTGGTGGTGATGAGCCACAGCCGGACGTACCCGTGCCCCACCGCCCACCGCTCCGCCGCCCCGACCAGCGCGGTGCCGGCCCCCTGCCACTGCTCGGCCGAGTGCAGGGTGAGGATTTCGCAATGGCCGCGCGCCTCGTCCGGCACATAGGTGAGGACCCCCAGCAGGCGCCCGCCGTCCTCGGCGTCCTCGGCCACGAAACCCGGATGGTCGAGCGGCTCAAGCAGTTCGCCCAGCCGAGCCACCCTGCCGCTGTGATTCCGCTCCAGAAACTCCTGCACCGCCCCCCGGTCGGCGTCGCCGCGCGGACGCACTCTGATGAGACCGGGGAGATCAGATCGGTGGGACATTCAGATCACCTTCCACCACCTCGTCACATCACGGTACCCATCTGAGCTGATCGCCCCAGGCCGGAGAATCAGCCCTTCGCATTGACGGAGACGTGCGTCGAATGCCCGCCTAGACGTCGCCGGCACAGCCGAAGCGACCTTCTCGGCCGTGACGCACCGCGGCTCGCCGGACGCATCGTCTCGGCCCCGGAAGGCGGCGTCTGCCGGAGATAAGGTCGTCCTGTGAAAGGCGGCGCCGAAGTCGGCCGACCCGGTCGGCGAGATCAAGATCCACCGCGTTCCGGGGCCGTTCCGGTGCCGTTCCGGAGTTTCACACCGATGTTCCAGCCGCTCGAACACGTCGAGGCCATCGAGCCCCCGCCGGCCGTGCACCCGGGCCGCCACAACTTCAAGGACGCGTGATCGCAATGCACGACCTCGACGCGCATGCCCGCGCGCTCATCGACGCCAACCTGTACGTCACGCTCGGCACCGCCGACGCCGAGGGCAGCCCGTGGGTCTCGCCCGTGTACTTCGCGACGGCCGACTACGCCGAGTACTACTGGCTGTCCGCCCATGACGCCGCCCACTCGCGCAACATCGCGCGGCGCCCCCAGGTGAGCATGGTCATTTTCGACTCACAGGTTCCGGCCTACCACGGCCGCGCCGTCTACCTGTCGGCGACGGCCGTCGAACTCGCCGGCCGTGACCTCGACCGAGGCCTCGGGATCTACCCGGGTCCGGCGACACGCGGGGGGAGCAGCGTGGCGCATGACGACGTCACCGCGCCGTCGCCCTACCGCCTGTACCGCGCCACCGTCACCGAGGCGTTCGTGCTCTGCCCGCGAGAACCCCGGCAACCGTGTCGGCTGCACTCGATCAACGTCGACCACCGAGCGCCCGTCCTCCCGTGGCGGCACGCCCGGTAGCCGCCGGGTCTCGGGACTTCAGCGGGGTGGGCGTACCGCGCGCTATTCGGGCTTGGCGATGGTGCCGTAGTCGAGTCCTCCATGGCTGTGGGTGGGGACGATCGGCCACTGCCGCTTCCAGTCCGCGCATTCCGAGGACGGGATGATCTGCAACCATTCCGGGTTCCGGGGCGACGGCGACGCCATGGCCTTCTCCTTGACCATCGAGTCGTACTGGTCCAGGGAGTCCTCCAGCGTGTTGGAGTTCAGGACCACCTCGCGCCCGTAGAAGGACGCCTGCTGCCGCACCCCGGGAATCTTCGACAGTTCGGGCTGCCAACTGTCGGCCGCCATGCCGTTCTCCGACGACACCCAGATCCCGTCCGGCGTGTTGAGCACGAGCGAATGGTTGCCGTCGGTGTGGCCCGGCGTCCACAGCAGGCTGACACCGACACCGAGTTCCACGTCCCCGTCGAAGACCTCCAGCCGTTCGGCGGGGACACCGTCCATACCCCTCTCGACGTACCAAGCCCATTGCATGGGGTGCATGGACTCGAACGTGCCGAGTTCCTTGCGGTGGACGAGGAGCCTGGCGTTCGGGAAGAGCGGCTCACGCGGCGCCGATTCGCCATCGATCGGCTTGTCGCTTCCCATGATCATGCGCACGTCCTGGACGTGCAGGTGATCGAAGCTGACGTAGTCGATGTCCTCGTTGCTCAGCCCGAGGCCGGGCAGGACCCGGTCGGGATCGTTGTAGTACTTGACGAACAGGCGCTCGGCGCGCATTCGCTGCGACAGTTTCTGGAGCTTGCGGTAGAAAGGCGCCTCCGCGGACCCCGCGGCCACGGTCGGCTCCCACACGAGGGTCTTCAGCCGCCCGTCGAAACCGTCGAACTGGATGACGAACATCCGGTTGATGATGGTGATCAGCGGGTTGACGTTCACGGAGTACCCCTGGAAGGCGAACCGCGCAGGATAAGGGGCCGCCGCGATGTCGACGCTCTTGACCGCCCGGACCCGTCCCTGCTTGGCGAACCGTTCACGGTAGCGCTCCGCGGCCGAACGAATGGCCTTGAGCCGGTCGCCGCGCGGCCAGACCTCGTGCACCCCGTCGAACTCGGGGATCGGCCGGACGCCCTGCCGCTCAGCGGCCGCCGTCGTGTCAGTCATCATTCCCCTCCCGGGGTGTCGCTCAGATTGCGTGATTCGTAGGCCCGCCGGACCGATGTGCCCGAGACCGACCGGATCTGGTCCGGCACCAGGACGCGGAAGAGGAGGTCGCGGGCACGCTGCGGCAGGACGTCCGCCCAAGCGGCCAGCGGCCCGACATAGCCGGGCAGGAACACCTCGAACCGCGGACGCTCGATGACCGCGATGACGGCCCGCGCCACATCGGCGGGCCCGAGGAGCCTCGCCGCCCCGGTCGCCGTGCCCGCGGCGAGCTCGGTGTCGACCACGCCCGGCATGATCACCGAGATCCGGACGCCGCTGCCGCGCAGCTCCGCCCGGACGCCCTTGAGGTAGCCGTACACGCCGTGCTTGGACGCGGCGTAGGTCGCCTCGCCGGGCGGTGACAGCTTCGAGGCCGCCGACGCGATCGTGACGATGTGGCCCCGGCCGCGTTCCCGCATCCGGGGAGCGGCGAGCTTCACGCCCCTGATCACACCGTGCAGGTTGACGTCCAGCTGGCGTGCCGTGGCGGACTCGGGCTCGTCGGCGAAACCGCCGACCCACATCACGCCCGCGTTGTTGACCAGGACGTCGATGGGCCCCCACCGGTCCTCGACCGCTGCGAGGAAGGCGGTGAAGGACGCGGAGTCGGTGACGTCGAGGTCGAAGCCCGCCACGCCATCCGGCAACTCCCCGGCCGCCGTCCGCACCGCTTCGGCGTCGCGGTCGCCGATGGCCACCCGGGCGCCGGCCAGGGCGAGCCGGCGAGCCGTCTCCCGGCCGATCCCGCACGCGCCTCCGGTCACTGCGACCACGCGTCCCGCCAGTGGTCTCGGCCTCACGTCGTGCACCTCCCATTCTGACACGCTCGCATGTCAGATCGTTCCCTAGACTGCCAGGCGGGAAGGGGATCGCGCAAATGGTGCAGACGCAGAACGAGGGACGGCACTACTCGGGGGTCGCGCCCGCCGAGCGCGCCAGGAGGCGTCACGAGGCCGTCCTCGCCGCCGCACTGGAGCTGTTCGGCACGGACGGCTACGCGCCGACCTCGGTCAAGAAGATCTGCAAGGAGGCCGGGCTCACGGAGCGGTACTTCTACGCGTCCTTCCGGGACCGCCACGACTGCCTGGTCCAGCTCTACACCGAACTGACCGGAGGCCTGCGGTCCGCGACCCTGGCCGCGATCGACCGGACGGCCGGCGCGGACCTCGACTCGATCGCCGACGCCGGCCTCACCGCCTTCATCGACTACCTCACGGCCGACCCCCGGCGCGCACGCGTGGTCCTCATCGAGGTCGTGGGAGTCTCGGACGAACTGGAGACACGCCGCCACGGGGTCCTGCGCGAGTTCGCCGAACTGATCACCACCGTCTGGACGACAGCGGACGAGCCCACGACGACCGTCCTCACGGACGAGCAGAGACTCACCGCGGTCGGCCTGGTGGGAGCCGTCAACCACCTCCTCGTCGACTGGCTGCTGAGCGGCCGGGAAACACCTCCGTCGAAACTGGCCGCGGTCTGCTCCACCTTGTTCTCCGCCGCCCGGCAGCCCGGCTGACGCACTGCAAGGAGACTCAACGTCCGGCCGCTCAGTCCGAACCAAAGGACGCGCATGCCTCGTCAAGCACCAGGCGGCTGCAGTACCCGAAAGCCTTTCGGCATTTGGCGAAGACCTCCCCCGCCTCTGCTTGCAACCCCACTCTCCCACGCGGGCAGCCAACGTTAGGACCGCTCTCAACTGAAGCGTGCCGACGTTCTTCTCGCCGAGGCCGAACCACCACGCGGCACGACTGCATCGGGTAGCGTTGAGCGCCCTGAAGAGCTCAGAATCGAGGGATGATGGCCGAGGGGGCACAACTGACCGACGTAGAAGAAGTGATCGCCCGCCTGGAGATGCTCGCCTCGGACTCAGGTGGTCGAATAGAACTCGGGCCGAACGTGACCGACGCGGAGATGCTCTCATGGCCGGTCACGCCGCCCACGGAACTCCGCACGCTTTTCAGGAGGGTCGGCGGATTCAAGCTCGGCCACTACAGCTTCGACTTCAATCATCAGGCCAATCACACGCCGGTGGTCGCCGACGACTATTACCCGCTGAGGGACAGCTCCACGAGCTGGGTAGTAGACGACGGTATGGGTTTTTCTACGACCTTCTACATCGACATCGATGCGGAAACTGGAGAGTGGGGTCGGGTCTTCAGCTTCTGGAGAGACCCCTATGCCAGCCTGGTAGCCCCGAACTTTCTGAGCTGGCTGGACAACTTGGCGACCGGAATGGCCACTGCGCTGGAAAAGTCCTCTGGTACGGGTGGCGACCTCTCCGAGGCGTTCATGGAGTGGATCCATGAGAGCGAGGAGTCGTTGTTCCGGGATCATCATGAGAACGCCGTAGACCCCGTGCCGGTCGCTGACGCCCTGGCCTCCGATGACACGGAGATGGCGGAGGTCGCCGCCTTACTGCCGGCCGAAGCCTACTTGGCGGACCTCCGGGAGGCGGTGTATCCCACCGAAGTGCCGTTCGCGCGCTTCATGCCGATCGCGGCCTACAGCCGCTTTCACGGTGGACGATTCCTGGCCGCGGCACCCCTCGACGACGAGGATTGATCGGCCTATCGATCACCCGGCCAAGACGTACACGGGGATGTCCCGCCCTGTACCCCCGTTGCCAGCCGCGCGTACATACTCGAAGCCCGACACCAGGACTCGCGCGGACAACGAGGTATGGATTGGTGCTGAGCCCTCCGGCTGCCTATAGCGTCTGTCGCATGGAGATGCCCGACCTTGCGGACCTGATCTGGCTCTTCGAGGACGACCCGTTCTCGGAGTACGAGGACATGGCTTGGCCCGTCGGCCTTCAATCGTTCCGTCTACGACGAGGAACACGTGAAGTGCTCTTCTCACTCGATCCCACGTCGGGTGAGGCGTACCTGACGATGTACGAGGCGGGCGAAGAGACCATGTCGATTGGTCGCCTCCGCAGGTTGGAGAGCCTCACTGTTGACAAGCGGGACGAGTATGAGGGCTTGGTCCTCCTCTTCGCGAGTGATGACCTTGATCCTTTGCGGTTGCAGACACGACCCGTTATTCGTCTCTCGTGGAACGTAATGCCGCTCGGAGCTTGGTGACCGGTACACACGAAGCTCGGGCATCCCCTGGTCACCAAGGACCGTCACAAGCGCCAGAGCCAGAGGCCCGACCGAAGGCGTCCCTTCGCCCTGTCGGTGCGCTCTGCCGTGTGCGAGCATCCCGGAATGGTTGAGGTGACGTTGGACGTCGACGCCGATCCGGTGCCCTTGCTGATGGTGCAGACCGAAACATGGGAGGTGCACATCTGGGCGCCTCTCGCGGACTTGTCTCGACTGAGCGGGATTCGTGAGGCAAGTTGGGACGAGCGGCGCTCCTTGAAGGTGGGCATCTGTGCGGGCTCGCCGGTCTTCTGGTCGGTGTCTGGAGACGAGCGGGCAACGATGCTGATCGGCCAGGACGACGAGACATGGGATGCAGCGTTGATGATCCCACTCCAAACCGTCGACGAGATCGTCGCCCTCGCACGTCCATGACGGGCCGCCGCCCGCTCCCGTAACTGGGCGTTCAACCCGCCCCGGCGAACCTCGGACAAGCAGGACGAGATGGCAGCAACACCGCCCTGGCTGGCAAAGGCGCCAGTCCCGGTGTCGACGCTGGGAGACCCCAGGCTGATTCGAGGCGACGACGACACCTTGCCCTCGTCGGTCTGCGGCTTGCTGGAGATCGGCGAGACGAAGTCGGCGGTCGGTGAGCAGTGGACCGATGACGGCGAGGTGCACGAAACGCGCGGCCTCAAGAGATGACCGGTCGACACCGTGCACTAATCCAGATGGCTGGGGTGACCTGAGCAGATGGCCTCAAAGCGGTTCCGCGTACGTTGCGGAAACCGTGACGATCGGCGGTCTTCGGCGGCACATGCCCGCATACGCAACGAAACCCGGCAGCCTGGCGAAGCGCCTGGTCAGCCGGGGTTTCCGAGATCATCTGAGGTGCCCCCTGCAGGATTCGAACCTGCGCACACGGCTCCGGAGGCCGTTGCTCTATCCCCTGAGCTAAGGGGGCCCTGCGCCCTCGGGCGGCGCGGTAGAAGGTTACCAGGGTTGGCGGGGTGACGCGCACGTGGGCGTTCGCCGTGCGTGTGGGGTTGGAGTGGGCTAACTTCGAGGCCGTGACCGAGCCACTGGGACGCGTTCTGGTCGTCGACGACGACGAGGTGATCCGCCAGCTCATCGCCGTGAACCTGCAACTGGAGGGGTTCGAGGTGTCGACCGCGGTGGACGGTCAGGACTGCCTGGAGAAGGTGGCGGACGTCAGCCCGGACGTGATCACGCTTGACGTGATGATGCCGCGGCTGGACGGGTGGGTGACCGCGATCAGGTTGCGGGAGGATCCGAGGACCGCGCACATCCGGGTCGTGATGATCACTGCCAGGGCGCAGGAGCATGACGTGCGGCGGGGGCATGAGATCGGTGTGGACGCTTACGTGACCAAGCCGTTCGACCCGAACCAGTTGATCCAGACGGTGCGGAAGCTCGCCACGGTGTCCAGATAGTGGTCGGATAGTCTCACCAGGGTGACTCCAGGCGATGTCGGTGGTGCCCTTGTGCGCGCGGTGCGGGACGCCGTGGCGCTGGGTGAACTTGATGTCCGGGTGCCTGAGAGTGTGGTTGTTTTCAGTCGTGGTGCAGGGGTTTATGAGAGTCCTGTGGCGCTGAGGCTTGGGGTGGATCCGGGGGTCATCGCGCGCCGTGTCGGGGGTGTCGTCACCGGGCGCGGGTTCGTGCGGGTTGTGGTTCCGGTGGCTGAGGTGCTCGATGCTGTTGCTGCGTTCCGGGCTGTGCGGGGGCCCAGGGGCGGGTGGAGTGAGTGGCCTCGGACGTTTGAGAATCCTGGGTTTTCGGTGCGTTATGCCTATGCGCGGGCCTGCTGGGTGGGGCGTTGGGCTTCTGAGCTGAGGGTCGGGGCAGAGCGTCCTCGGGATTTTGCGCCTGAAGAGCTTGAGCTTGTGGGGGCGTTGGGGGACGTGCCGGGACGGGCTGCGCAAGCGGAGCGGGAACGGGATGCAAGGCCGCTGATGTTTTGTTTGGAGAGAGTGGCCGGGGCGTACCACGACGTCCATGAGCGGTGTCCCGCTGTGCCCAAGGGTGATGAGGAGCCCGGGGCGGTGCATGCGGGACGGGTGGGCTTGGCGGAGGCCGTGAAGGTCGTCCTCGGCAACGGGCTGAACGTTATTGGTGAGACCCCTAGAGAGCGGATATGAGTCGAGTACATCCAGCTGGGCCCCTGCACGCTGATGTTTTGCCGGAGGACCATCCGGTGGGGCCGGCGGACGATCTGAATGCGCTGGAGCCCACGGTCTGGCCGCGCAGCGCCAAGCGGGATGAGGGCGTTCTCACCGTCGGTGGTGTCGACGTCCGGGATCTGGCGCGGGAGTACGGGACGCCTCTGTACGTCTACGACGAGGAGGACGTGCGGAGCCGGGCCAGGGAGTATGCGGCGGCGTTCCATGACGGGGACGTGCACTATGCGGGCAAGGCGTTTCTCTGTGCGGCCGTGGCGAAGTGGCTGAACGAGGAGGGTCTCGGGCTCGACGTGTGCAGTGGCGGCGAGCTTGCCATTGCGTTGGCGGCTGGGTTCCCTACGGAGCGCATCACGTTGCATGGGAGCAACAAGGCGTCCTGGGAGATTGAGAAGGCCCTTGAGGTCGGGGTCGGACGGATCGTGCTCGATTCGTTCGAGGAGATCGCACGGGTGGGGTACATCGCCCAGGAGAAGGGTGTCCGGGCCAAGGTGATGGTGCGCGTCACCACGGGTGTTGAGGCGCACACTCACGAGTTCATCGCGACGGCCCATGACGACCAGAAGTTCGGGTTCTCCCGGAATTCCGGGGCCGCTCTTGAGGCCGTGCGCCGGGTGCTGGGGCTGAAGCAGCTTGAGCTGGTGGGGCTGCACAGCCATATCGGGTCGCAGATCTTCGAGGTGGACGCGTTCGAGGTGGCGGCACACCGGCTGGCGGGGTTGCTGGTGGCCATCCGGGACGAGCACGGGATCGAGCTTCCGGAGCTGGATCTGGGCGGTGGGTACGGGATCGCGTACGTGCCGGGGGAGGAGCCCCACGACCCGAAGTCGATCGCGGACTCGTTGCGCGACATCGTGGTGCGCGAGTGCCGGGCCTACGGGCTGGCGCTGCCGCGGCTGACGGTGGAGCCGGGGCGGGCGATCGTGGGTCCCGGCGGCATCACGCTGTACGAGGTCGGGACGGTGAAGGACGTCGAGGGCCTGCGCACGTACGTCTCGGTGGACGGGGGCATGAGCGACAACCTGCGCACGGCCCTGTACGGCGCCGACTACACCGGGGTGCTGGCCAGCAGGGCGTCTGAGGCACCGCCCATGCTCAGTAGGCTTGTCGGCAAGCACTGCGAAAGCGGGGACATCGTGGTGCGTGACCTGTGGTTCCCCGAAGATCTTGCGGCGGGGGACCTGGTGGCGGTCGCCGCGACCGGTGCGTACTGTCGATCGATGGCCAGTAACTACAACTTCGTCCCGAAGCCCGCCGTGGTGGCGGTGCGGGACGGCAGGTCACGCGTGATCGTCCGGCGGGAGAGCGCGGAGGATCTGCTGCGGCTCGATGCGGAGGTCGAAGCGTGAAACCCGGACTGCGCGTGGCGCTGCTCGGATGCGGCGTGGTCGGCACGGAGGTCGTCCGGCTGCTGAACGAGCAGGCGGACGACCTGGCCGCGCGGGTCGGGACGCCGCTGGAGCTGGCGGGGATCGCGGTGCGGCGGCCCGACCGGGTGCGCGAGGGCGTCGCCCGGGAGCTGCTGACGACGGACGCGCAGGGCCTGGTGACGAGGGACGACGTCGACATCGTCATCGAGGTGATCGGCGGCATCGAGCCGGCCAGGACGCTGATGCTGGAGGCGATGAAGGCCGGCAAGTCGGTCATCACGGCGAACAAGGCTCTGCTGGCCGAGGACGGGGCGACGCTGTTCGCGGCGGCGAGGGAGTACGGCGCCGACCTGTACTACGAGGCGTCCGTGGCGGGGGCGATCCCGCTGCTGCGGCCGTTGCGGGAGTCTCTGGTCGGCGACCACGTGCATCGGGTGCTCGGCATCGTGAACGGCACCACGAACTACGTCCTCGACCAGATGGACACGCATGGTGCGGGGTTCAACGAGGCGCTGGAAGAGGCGCAGGCGCTGGGTTACGCGGAGGCCGACCCGACGGCCGATGTGGAGGGTTTCGACGCGGCGGCCAAGGCGGCGATCCTGGCGCAGCTCGCCTTCCACACTCCGGTGACGGCCGCGGACGTTCACCGCGAGGGCATCACTGAGGTGAGTGCCGCGGACGTGGCGGGCGCCCAGGGGATGGACTGCGTCGTCAAGCTTCTCGCCATCTGCGAGCGGGTTCCTTCGGAGGACGGCCGGAACGGGCGCGGCGTGTCCGTTCGCGTGTATCCGGCGATGATTCCGCGGTCGCATCCGCTGGCGAGCGTCCGCGAGGCGTACAACGCGGTGTTCGTGGAGGCGGAGTCGGCCGGTTCGCTGATGTTCTATGGCGCGGGCGCCGGTGGCGCCCCGACGGCGTCGGCGATTCTCGGTGACCTGGTCGCGGTGGCGCGGAACGTCGCCGGCGGTACGCCCGGACCGGTCGAAGTGACCTACGCGAAGCTCCCGGTACTGCCGATGGGCGAGACGGTCACGCGCTATTACATACAGGTGGACGTGACCGACGAGGCCGGTGTTCTGGCCACGGTCGCCGAGGAGTTCGCCAGGCACGGCGTGTCGATCCAGGCCGTCCGGCAGGTCGGGCTGGGCGAGGAGGCGCAGCTCGTCGTCGTGACGCACCGGGCGCCGGACGCGGCGCTGGCGGCGACGGTCGAGGGGCTCCGCGGGCTCGACATCGTCCGCGAGGTGGCGAGCGTCATGCGCGTCGAGGGCGAGGAGTGAGCCTTCTCCGGACGTGTCCCCGGAGCCGGGCCCCGAAGACCCTCCCGGGGATGAGGGCGGCCTGGTGACGACCGGTAGAATTCCGGGCAACATCGCAGGTCATCCGAGGAGATCGACTTGAACCCGAACGCCCGCGCGTGGCGTGGCCTTATCGAGGAATACCGCGACCGGCTTCCGGTGACGGAGGCGACTCCGGTCGTCACGCTGCTGGAGGGCGGTACTCCGCTGGTGCCCGCCGGCCGCCTGTCCCAGCTGACCGGCTGCGAGGTGTCCCTCAAGGTGGAGGGCGCCAACCCGACCGGGTCGTTCAAGGACCGCGGCATGACGCTGGCGATCAGCAAGGCCGCCGAGGACGGCGCGAAGGCGGTGATCTGCGCCTCGACCGGCAACACCTCGGCGTCCGCCGCCGCGTATGCGGTGCGTGCCGGGATGACCTGCGCGGTCCTTGTCCCTAACGGCAAGATCGCGATGGGGAAGCTGGCGCAGGCGCTGGTGCACGGGGCGCGGCTGCTGCAGGTGGACGGCAACTTCGACGACTGCCTCGAACTGGCGCGGAAACTGTCCATTGACTACCCGGTCGCGCTCGTCAACTCGGTCAACAAGTACCGGCTGCAGGGGCAGAAGACGGCGGCGTTCGAGATCGTCGACGCGCTCGGCGACGCCCCGGACGTCCACTGCCTGCCCGTCGGGAACGCCGGCAACATCTCCGCGTACTGGATGGGTTACAAGGAGTACGCGGCCGACAAGGAGGCGTCCGGGACGCCGCGCATGCTCGGGTTCCAGGCGAGCGGCGCCGCGCCCTTCGTGAAGGGCGAACCCGTCCTCAAGCCTCAGACCATCGCCACCGCGATCAGGATCGGCAACCCCGCGTCCTGGGATCTCGCCATCGCCGCGCGGGACGAGTCCGGCGGCGCCATCGCTTCGGTGACCGACAGGCAGATTCTGGCCGCCTACCGGCTTCTCGCCAGGGAAGAGGGGGTTTTCGTCGAGCCCGCCTCTGCGGCGAGCGTCGCGGGCCTTCTGCAGGCGAGTGAGCAGGGTGGCGTCGAGCCCGGTTCCAAGGTCGTCTGCACGGTGACGGGCAACGGCCTCAAGGACCCCGATTGGGCGATCTCCGGTGCGCCCGCGCCGACCGTCATCAAGGTGGACGCGCACTCCGCCGCGTCCGAGCTCGGTCTCACCTGAGGTGGGCTGGACGGAAGGACCGGTGCTGGTCCGGGCGCCGGCGACCAGCGCCAACCTGGGCCCCGGTTTCGACTCGCTCGGCCTCGCGCTGGGCCTGCACGACGACGTCGAGGTCGAGGTGACCGGCGGCGGGCTGTCCATCGAGGTGGACGGCGAAGGGGCCGAGACCGCCGACCGGGGCGAGCGGCACCTCATCGTCAGGATGCTGCACCGCACCTTCGGCGTCCTGGACGAACTGGCCGGATCCGGTCCCGGCAGGCCGCCCGGCCTGCGGCTGCGGTGCCGTAACCGGATCCCGCACAGCCGGGGGCTCGGCTCGTCGTCCGCCGCGACCGTCGCCGGGATCGTCGCCGCCCGCGCGCTGCACCCCGCCGGGAAGCTGCTCGACGACGACGCGGTGCTGGGTCTCGCCACCGAGATCGAAGGGCACCCCGACAACGTCGCGCCGTGCCTTGCCGGCGGCCTGACCGTCGCCTGGACGACGCCGGCCGGCCCGCGGCTCGTGCGCCTGGAATCGCAGGTCAGGCAGGTCGTGGCGTTCGTTCCCGAGCAGCGGCTGGCGACCGAGCGGGCGCGGGGGCTGCTGCCGGAGACCGTCCCGCACCGCGACGCCGCCGCCAACGCCGGACGCGCCGCGCTGCTCATCGCGGCGCTCACCGGCGGGCTGGACACGCGGATCCTGCTGGACGCGACGGAGGACCGGCTGCACCAGGATTACCGCGCTCCCGCGATGCCGGAGTCCGCCGCGCTGGTCAGGCGGCTGCGCTCGCGAGGCGTCCCGGCGGTGATTTCCGGGGCAGGACCTACTGTCCTGGCCTTCACAAGCGCATCACAAGTTGATTCGATGGCTCCCGGAGTGGGTAATGGGTGGCTCAAGCACCCATTGGACGTCGCGGCCCGCGGCGCACGCGTCCTGACCGGATGATCGGGGTTCCGGTCCTGATGGCGGCGGCCGGGGGCGGGGCCCGTCGCGGCCCCCGCCCGGTGCAGGTCCCGGCATGATCCCGCTAGGTAAAATGCGAAGACATCGACCTCTGGGGAATAGCAGTGCGGCCTGGTGATGTTAGGCTGAATGCCGCACCAGATGCCCCGTTCGGGGCAGCGTGCTCGTCAGCCGTGCGTCACCTATCCGGCCCTCCGGCCGTGTCGGTCCCGCGTACTAGGCTTCCCGACACCGTGACAATCCGTTGTCCGGCATTCCAGCGAAACTTCGGACGTGGCGGTAACGGGGACACGCACGAGCGAACCGTCCCGTCCACCATCTGGCTGCGCCCAGAACACGCAGATCCCGGCCCCACCGTGATCAGCGGAGCCCGTTCCGGCGCCCCCGCCGGGCCGCACCACCGGGTCGACTGGCCGGAAACCGGCCAACGCCCGCTCCCTGGGAAGGACCCTTAGTGAGCGAATCCAGCGAACTCCTTACGGACGCATCAAGCACGGGAGCCGCCGACGCCGCACCGGCCGGCGCGGAGCCCGCCACCCCCCGGCGCCGCCGGTCGGGCACCGGCCTGTCGGCCATGGTGTTGCCCGAGCTCAAGGCGCTCGCGTCCAGCCTCGGCATCACCGGTGTGACCGGGATGCGCAAGAGCCAGCTCATCGCCGCCATCCAGGAGAAGCAGGGCGGCCAGGGGCAGGGCTCGGCGGGGGGCGAGCAGGGAGCCGCTGCCTCGGTGAAGGCCGAGCGTCCCAGGCGCACCCGGGCCGCCGCGGCCAAGCACGAGGTGTCCGACGACCAGGTGACGATCGCCGAGGGCGAGCCGGCGCCCGCCGCCAAGGCGGCCGACGCGCAGGCCCCGGCCGACAAGCAGGCCGAGGCGCAGGCCCCGGCGGACAAGACCGCCGAGAAGCCGGCCGACAAGCCCGAGAAGCAGGACCGGGCCGAGCGCCAGGGCGGTCGGCAGCGGAACGACAGGCAGGAGCGCGGGGGCTCCGAAGGACGCGGCGAGCGCGGTGAGCGGCAGGGCCGCGACCAGGGGCGCGAGCAGAACGTCGAGGACGGCGAGTCCCAGGGCGGACGCGACGGCGGCCGGGACGGGCGCGACAACCGCGACGGCGGCCGTGAGGGCCGCGAGGGCGGCGGACGCCAGCGGCAGCGCGGCGGCCGGGAGCGCGGCGACCGGGGCGACCGGGGCGACCGCGGTGACCGGGGCGACCGCGGTGACCGGGGCGACCAGGGCGGCGGCCGTCAGCGCGGCCAGAACCAGGGCGGCCAGAGCGGCCAGCACGGTCAGCACGGCCAGCACGACGATGACGACGGCAGCGGCCGGGGCCGGCGCGGGCGCCGGTTCCGCGAGCGCAACCGGGGCCGCGGCCGCGAGCGCTACGAGGAGCCGGTGATCACCGAGGACGACGTCCTGATCCCGGTCGCGGGGATACTCGACATCCTCGACAACTACGCGTTCGTCCGCACGACCGGCTACCTGCCGGGCCCGAACGACGTGTACGTGTCGCTGGCGCAGGTCCGCAAGAACGGGCTGCGCAAGGGCGACGTCATCACCGGTGCGGTGCGGCAGGCCCGCGAGGGCGAGCGGCGCGAGAAGTTCAACGCGCTGGTGCGCCTCGACACCGTCAACGGGATGGAGCCCGACCAGGCCAAGGGCCGCGTCGACTTCAGCAAGCTGACCCCGCTGTACCCGCAGGAGCGGCTGCGGCTGGAGACCGACCCGGGCATCCTGACGACCCGGATCATCGACCTGGTGTCGCCGATCGGCAAGGGCCAGCGCGGCCTGATCGTGTCACCGCCCAAGGCCGGCAAGACGATGGTGCTCCAGGCGATCGCCAACGCGATCACCAAGAACAACCCGGAGTGCCACCTGATGGTCGTCCTCGTGGACGAGCGTCCCGAAGAGGTCACCGACATGCAGCGGACGGTGAAGGGCGAGGTCATCCACTCGACCTTCGACCGTCCCGCCGAGGACCACACCACGGTCGCCGAGCTGGCGATCGAGCGCGCCAAGCGGCTCGTCGAGCTGGGCCACGACGTCGTCGTGCTGCTCGACTCGATCACCCGCCTGGGCCGCGCCTACAACCTGGCGGCGCCCGCGTCCGGACGCATCCTGTCCGGTGGTGTCGACTCGACGGCCCTGTACCCGCCCAAGCGGTTCTTCGGCGCCGCGCGCAACATCGAGAACGGCGGCTCGCTGACCATTCTCGCGACCGCGCTGGTGGAGACCGGGTCCCGGATGGACGAGGTCATCTTCGAGGAGTTCAAGGGCACCGGCAACATGGAGCTGAAGCTCAACCGGAGCCTGGCCGACAAGCGGATCTTCCCCGCGGTGGACGTGGACGCGTCCAGCACCCGCAAGGAGGAGATCCTCATGGCTCCGGAGGAGCTGCGGGTCGTCTGGCAGCTGCGCCGCGTCCTGCACGCGCTCGACACGCAGCAGGCACTGGAACTCCTCATCGAGAAGATGAAGGAGACCAAGTCCAACGCCGAGTTCCTGCTCCAGGTCCAGAAGACCACGGTCTCCGACGACCGCTGACCGACGCTGACCGAGAAATCGCAGAGGCCCCCGTCCGGATCGTTCCGGCGGGGGCGTCCGCGTTAGTCGTCCTCGACGGCCCCTGTCTTGGCCACATGCAGCGGGACCCCGGCGGCGCCGTAGCGCTCGCGTACCTCGGCGGCCACACCATCGTCGGTGATCACCGCGTCCAGCTCATGCGCCGGGACGATCGTGAGCAGCGCCGCGCGGTCGAACTTCTCGGCCGGCACCAGTCCCACCACCCGGCCGGTGACCGCGCGGACCGCGTTGACGATGTCGGCGGTCTCGCGGCGGGCCGCCGTCAGGCCGTGGCTGAGGTTGATGCCCGACGGTGAGATGAACGCGGTGTCGAGATGCAGCCGGCTGATGAACTCGGTCGTCCAGGGTCCGGTCAGCGCCCGGGTGTGCTGGTTGAGGTCGCCCGGGGTGCTGATGACGTGCACGCTCGGCGCGGTGAGACCGAGCACGATCGCCGGCGAGTTGGTGATCATCGTCAGCTCCGCCGGTGGTTCGATCTCCAGCCGGTGCGCGAGGGCCAGGCCGGTGGAGGAGGCGTCGATGAAGATCGTCGCGCCGTCCGCGACGAACGACCGCGCGTACAGGGCGATGGCGTCCTTGGCCAGCCCGGCCCGATGCAGGCGCTTGGCCCATCCGGTTTCCAGTGGAGGTTCCGAGGTGGCGAGCGCACCGCCGCGTACACGCTCCACGAGGCCCTCCCGGTTGAGGTGTTCCAGGTCGCGGTGCACGGTGACCGGTGAGACCGCGTGCTCGCGAGCCAGGTCGGCGAGGCTCGCACCTCCCTCGCGTTGGATTCGGGCCAGCATGCGGGCACGGCGTGCGGCGGGCAGCGACGGCTCGGGCCCCGCCGGGTCCGCCGGCGCCTCTGGGTCGGCCGAGTGAGGAATACCGCGTGCAGTCACAGCGCAAGTATGCCTTCACGCTCGGAGCGCCCGTTCGGTGGTGGCGTCGAAGAGGTGGGCTCGTTCGAGGTGCACCCCGATCCGCAGGCGAGGACCGGCCGGGCCGGAGACGGCGGGCAGTGTGACGGTGGGGCCGGCCTTGACGCGCACGACGGCCTCTCCCACGCGGACGTCCACGAGAGTGCGGTCGCCGAGCGGCTCCACCACGTACACCTCGCCCTCCAGGCAAGGCTGGTCGGCGGTGGGGGTCAGGGTGAGGTCTTCGGCGCGGATTCCGATCAGGACGGGGCTGCCGTCGGGCATCTCCGGGCACCAGGAGGGGGCCGGGAGCGTCCAGCCGCCGTCTCCGGCCAGCCGCCCCGGGCGTCCGGTCCCGGCGTCGAACCGGCAGGGCAGCACATTGATCTGCGGACTGCCCACGAAGCCGGCGACCCAGCGGGTGGCGGGTCGCTCGTATATCTCCATCGGGGTTCCGACCTGCTCGATCCGCCCGTCGCGCAGGACCGCGACGCGGTCGGCCATCGACATCGCCTCGACGTGGTCGTTGGTGACGTAGAGAAAGGTCCGGCCCAGCGCCCGGTGAATGCGGGTCAGTTCGGTGCGCATCTCCACGCGCAGTTTCAGGTCCAGGTTGGTCAGCGGCTCGTCCATCAGGAACGCGCGGGGCTCGCGCACCAGGGCGCGGCCGAGCGCGACCCGCTGCTGCTCGCCGCCCGACATCTGGGCGGGACGCCGATCGAGCAGCCGCTCGATGTGCAGCAGGTCCGACACCCGGGCGACCGCCTCCGCGATCTGCTCCGGGCGCAGCCGTCGAGCCCGCAGCGGAGAGGCGATGTTCTGGCGGGCCGTCTGCTTGGGGTAGAGGGCGTAGCTCTGGAAGACCATTGCCAGGTCGCGTGCGGCGGGGGTGGCGGCGGTGGCGTCGAGGTGACCCAGCCGCACGGTGCCGGCGTCCGGTCGCTCCAGCCCGGCCATCACCCGGAGCGTGGTGGTCTTGCCTGCGCCGGACGGCCCGAGCAGCGCGAAGAACGAGCCGTCGGGGACGGTCAGGTCGACGCCGTCGAGGGCGGCCACGTCACCGAAGTTCTTCCGCAGGCCGGTCACCCTGATGGCCGGCGGCTTCTCCTCGTCGGCGGTCATACGGCGCCCTTCCCTTCGACGACTCGTTCGGTCCGCGGGTCGTAGACGGGCGGTGGCGGGCCGACATGGCGCAGGCCGACCGGGTCGCCGACGTCGTGCCGGGCCGTCGGCGGCATCCGGCTGCGCAGCGGCCCGGCCGGGGTGTCGACCACGTAGATCGTTTCGTCCCCGAGCGCCTCGCGGGCCAGCACCCGCCCGTCCACGGTGTGGTCTTCGCCGGCCGCGGTGAGGGTCAAGGTCTCGGGACGGAGCCCGGCGATGAGCGGGTCGCCGTTGGACGGGCCGTCCGGGGCGGGCAGCCGCAGGCCGCCTTCGGACACCAGCCCGCCGTCCGTCACGGTGACGTCGAGCAGGTTGATCGGCGGGCTGCCGATGAATCGGGCGGCGAACAGGGTGGCGGGCCGGTTGTAGACCTCCACGGGTGTGCCGAGTTGCTCGAGTCGGCCCTGGTTGAGGATGGCGATGCGGTGCCCGAGTGCCATCGCCTCGACCTGGTCGTGGGTGACGTAGAGCATCGAGGTGCCGATCTGTGCCTGCAGGTGTTTGATCTCGGCCCGCATGTCTTCGCGTTGCTCGGCGTCCAGGTTGGTGAGCGGTTCGTCCATGAGGAACGCGCGGGGACGGCGCACCATGGCCCGGCCGAGCGCGACGCGCTGCTGTTCGCCGCCGGACAGCTGGTGCGGTCGCCGGTCCAGCAGATGGGACAGCCTGAGCATGCGGGCCACGTCCTGGACCCGCCGTGCGATCTCCGCGGACGTGACCTTGGCGGCCCGCAGCGGGAACGCGATGTTGTCCCGGCAGGTCAGGTGGGGATAGAGCGCGTAGAACTGGAACACCATCGCCACATCGCGTTCGGCGGGCGGCAGGTCGTTGACGGTCTCGTCGTCGAGCCGTATGTCCCCGCCGGTCTGCCGCTCGATGCCGGCCACGCACCGCAGTGTGGTGGTCTTGCCGCAGCCGGAGGGGCCGAGCAGCACGAACAGTTCGCCGTCGGCGATGCTCAGGCTGAGCTCCTCGACCGCCGGCGGAGCGCCCTGTTTCTGGCCGGTGAACCGCTTGTGCAGCCGGTCGATCGTGATCGCGGCCATGCCTACCTCCTCACCGCTCCGAGCGTCACGCCCGCCACGAGGTGCTTGCGGACGATGAAGGCGAACACGAGTACGGGCAGGGCGAACACCATGGCCGAGGCCGACACCAGGCCCCAGTCGATCGTGGTGCCGCCGATGAGACCGGCGATCGCCGGGGGAGCGGTGCGGGTCTCGGGACTGGAGGTCAGGAAGGTGGCGAACACGAACTCGTTCCAGGAGAAGATGAGCGCGAACACGGCGGTGGCGGCGATGCCCGGGATCAGCAGCGGCAGTGTCATCCGGACGAATGCTTCGAATCGGGAGTAGCCGTCGAGCATCGCCGCGTCCTCGTACTCCGGGGACACCTCGTCGACGAACCCCCTCAACATCCAGATGGTGAAGGGGAGATTGAACGCGGTGTAGACGAGCACCAGCCCGAGCAGGGTGTCGATCAACATGAAGTCGCGGAAGAGCAGGAAGATGGGGATGACCACCACGACGGGCGGCATGAACCGGGTGGACAGGATGAAGAAGAGCTGATGCTTTTTGCCGGTCAGGGGGAAGCGGGAGTAGGCCCACGCGGCCGGCACTCCGAGCAGTGTCGCCAGCGCCGTGGACGCGCCGGCCACGATCACCGAGTTCAGGAATCCGGTCGACAGGACCGATCCGGAGCTGAAGACGTCGGCGTAGTGCTCGAAAGTGATGGGAAAGCCCGCGAACTTGGCCGGTACGGCGTAAACGTCGCGCTGGTGCTTCAGGGACGTCTCCAGCATCCACACCACCGGGAACAGGAAGACGACCGCGAATCCGGCGAGCAGGCCGATCTCCAGGCCGCCGCGGATGCGGCGGCGCCCGCCGCGGCCGCGGCGCGACCGGCCGGACCGGGCCGCGGCGGCACCCGTCCCGTCTGACGCCGCGTCCGGGTGGTCGGCGATCGAATCGGTGCGTACGGTCATCGGGCTCCCTCCCGGGAGTCGTCGATGCCGCCGTCCGCGGTGGCCAGTGCCTTTGCGGGAGGAGGCCGGCGGCCTCTGCGGCGGTCGGGTTCGACTCGGCCGGCGGCTCCGAACCGCTCCAGCCGTTTGACGAAGATCTGGGCGAGCACCATGACGACCACCACCATGAGCACGCCGTAGGCGGCGGCCTCGCCGGTGTCGAAGCCGAGGAAGGCCGTCTTGTACACGCTGAACGACAGCGTCTGGGTGGAGTCTCCGGGGCCGCCGCCGGTCAGTACGTAGACCAGGTCGAACAGGCGGAACGCCTCGATGCCGCGGAACAGGACGGCGATCAGCAGCAGCGGCCGGACCAGCGGCAGCGTGATGTGGCGGAACTTGAACCATTCCGAGGCGCGGTCGATGTCGGCCGCCTCGTACAGGTACCGGGGGACCGCGGTCATGCCCGCGAGCGCGATGAGCATGATGAACGGCGTCCACTGCCAGGTGTCGACGACGATCAGCGACGTCAGGGCGAGGCCGCGGTTGGTCAGCCATTCCCGGCCGTCCAGCCCGAACGAGCCGAGCACGCTGTTCACCACGCCGAACTGCGCGTCGAGCATGAACTTCCAGAACAGGCCGACCACGACCGGCGACAGCATCATCGGCACGAGGAACAGGGTGGTGAGCCCGCCGCGGCCGCGGCTGCGGCGGGAGATCAGGTAGGCGATGGCGAAACCCAGGCCGGACTGCAGGGTGATCGCGCCGACCACGAATATCGCGGTGGTGGTGGCGTGGCGCAGCACTTCGGCCGAGGTGAGCAGGTCGGCGTAGTGATCGAGACCAACCCACCGCGGCGGCGCGTCGCGTGTCGCCGAGTAGTCGGTGAGCGACAGGAACACCGTCCACAGCAGCGGGAACACCGACAGGAACAGCAGGACGACCAGGGCGGGCGTGATGAACAGCAGCGCCAGCCGGCGGTCGGTGAGGAAGCGGAACCGCCTGGCGGCGGGCGGGGCGGTCAGATCGCCCGCCGCGGCGGGTGAGGCGATGTCGGTCATGACGACTCCCGGTGCCGGTCCGTGCTACCGGCTCTGGTCGAGCACGGCCTGCTGCTCACGGGCGATCTTGTTCAGAGCGGCGTCGGGCGCGAGGGTCCCGTTGAGGGCGGCATTGACGTTGATCGTCAGGATGTTCATGAGCTTGGCGTACTCGGGCAGGTTCCAGAAGTCGCGCAGTCGCGGCAGAGATTCGGTGAACGCCTTGTTGTAGGGCGCGATCTGAAGGAACTCGGGAGAGTTGACGACATCGGTCCGGCCGGGGATGCCGCCGAGTCCGGCCCACACCCGCTGCACGTCGGCGCTCTGGAACCACTTCATGAAGTTCAGCGCCTCGGCCTGGGCCGGGCTGTCGGCGTACTTGGAGACGTGCATGCCCATGCCGCCGAGCGGGATGGCGTCGGACTTCTTGCCCTTGGGCAGAGCGGCGAACCCGAGCTTGCCGGCGATCTCCTCACGCGACTTGCCGAGGGTGGACTGCTTGGGGTCGAGCAATCCGGGCATGGCGCCGATCCACTGGAAGGCGTAGCAGGTCTTGCCCTGGTTGACCGCCGCGTTGACCTCGTCGATGAACCAGTTGCCCGACCCCTTGGCGGTCAGCGGCTTCATCTGCTCGACGAGGATGCGCATGGCCTCGTGGCCGGCGGCGTCGTTGATCACGCCGTCGACCTTCTTGCCGGCGGCGTCCCACAGCCGCCCGCCGTAGGCGCCGCTCACCGCCGCGTAGGGAGTGGCGGCACCGTCGGTCGCGTTGGCCTGCTGAAACGCCAGGCCGCTCATCCCCGGATGGTCGCGCTGACACGCCGCGGCTTTGGCGATCATGTCGTCCCAGTCGGCGGGGGCCTCCTTGATCAGGTCCTTACGCCAGACCATCGCCCAGGTATCGCCCATCAGCGGAAGGCCGTACATCTTGGCGCCGGGGTCGGCCTCACCGGTCTTGGCCTGCGGGTACTGGCCGTACGCGCCGAGGAAGGCGGGATTGTAGGCCGATCGGTCGACGTGTTTGCCGACGAAGTCGGTCAGCTCCAGGATGTTGCCGTTGGTGACCGCCTCACCGATGTACTGCGAGTCGAGGATCGGTACGTCGAAGTTGGTCTTGCGCGCCGCGAACTGGGTGAAGATCGCATCGTGCCACTGGGCGATCGGCACCGTGTTGACCTCGACGGTGACGTTCGGCCGGACCTTCTTGTAGTGCTCGTTGGCCAGCTTCTCCAGCGCATGCGCCGGCGGCCACTCGAACCAGATGAAGCGCAGGGTGATCGGTTCGTCGGTCAGCTTGGTCGTGAAGTTGTCGGCGGTGACGTCGCTCGCGCCGCCGGCCCCACCGCAGGCGGTCAGCATCGCGGCCGCCATCGCTCCGGTGAGGATGGGCGCCACGGCGCGGCGCCAGCGGCGCCGTCTGCGGGCGGCGGACCCGTTGCCGGGTGAGTCCGGTCTGCGCACGGCCTGCCCCTCTCATGAGGTTGCTTTCACATGACTTCATAATCTTTCATGTGTGGTCGCTCAACCTAGGGGTGTATTTCAAGACCTGTCAACGGTCCGAACGCCTCATGTCGTGCGATCATGTCCCTCGAAGTGCACGTCCTGCCGCACCTTCGCGCCTCGTGTCGAGAAGCAGAGACTTCAGATCTTTTCAGAATCCTTCATCGCTGCTACGGTGCTGACCGTGGCGGCATCGTCGCCACGGGTCCGAACGCTCCAGGAGGTTCTCGTGCAACGAGTGCTCGTCCTCACCGGTGACTGCGCCGAAGAACTCGACGTGATGTACCCGCTGTTCCGCATCCGCGAGGCCGGCTACGCGGCGGATGTCGCCGCGCCGACCACACGCGACGTGCAGCTGGTCATCCACGACTTCGAGCCGCACTCCGACGCCTACACCGAGAAGAACGGCCGCAAGCTCGCCGTCGACCTCGCCTTCGCCGAGGTCGACCCCACCCGCTATCTCGGCCTGGTGATTCCGGGTGGGCGGGCGCCCGAGTACATCCGGATCGATCCCGACGTCCGGCGCATCACCGAGTACTTCTTCGCCGAGGACCTCCCCGTGGGGACGATCTGCCACGGACCCCAGGTGCCGGCGGTGTACGGGCTGTTGCGGGGCCGCCGCACGGCCGCCTTCCCGCCCCTGGCCGGCGACATGGCCAACGCGGGCGCCGAAGTGGTCGACGCTCCCGACGTCGTCGACGGGAACATGGTCTCCTGCCGGGGCTGGCCGGACATGCCGGAGTGGTCGCGGGCGTTCATGGCGGTACTGGAGAAGGCCGCCGCCCAGCGGTCCGCCGGCTGACCCGCCGGTCATGGACGAGGCGGAACCCGCTTGTCAGGGCCGCTCCGGGGGGTGCGGGGGGTCGTCACCCCGCGAGAGACCGGTCCGGCCCACGGCGCACACGCTGGACATCGGCGGTTTGCGCACCCGCGTCCATGAGGCCGGTACCGGCCCGGCGGTCCTCCTCCTGCACGGATCGGGGGCCGGAACCACCGGCTGGGGCAACTTCGCCGCTCTGGCGGGGGCTCTCGCCGTCGGCGGCTACCGCGTGATCGTGCCCGACCAGACGGGTTTCGGTGACAGCGAGCCCCCGGCCGACGGGCGGTTCGGCCGCGCCGTGTGGACCCGGCAGGCACTCGGCGTGCTGGCGGCCCTGGGCGTCCGCCAGGCCGACGTGATCGGCAACTCGATGGGGGGAGCGGTCGCGCTGTCGCTGGCGGCGGCCCGGCCGGAGGCGGTACGCAGGGTCATCGCCGTCGGGTCGATGGGGGCCTCGATGGCGCTGCCGGACGGTCTGGACGCGTTGTGGGCGTACCGGCCGGGAGCCGCCGCGGCCAGGGCGATGACCGAGCTGATCTTCCACGATCCGCGGTTCGTCACCGACGAGGCCGTCGCCGCGCGGCTCACCGCCACGCGGCGGCCGGGCCACGCGGAGACCTTCGCGGCCATGTTCGCGCCGCCGCGCCAGCGATGGGTGGACGATCTCGCTCTCTCCGCCGCCGACCTGGCCGCCCTGAGGCAGCCCGTTCTGCTGCTCCACGGAGCCGACGACCGGGTCGTGCCCTTCCGCGATGCCGCGCTGCCCCTCCTCGGCGCATTGCCCAACGCCCATCTCCACCTGTTCGGCCACTGCGGCCATGCACCCGTCACCGAGCATGCCCGGCCGTTGCGGCGGCTCGTCCTGGACTCCCTGAAAGGCCATTTCGACCATGTCTGACTTCGTCGTCCTGCGATCACCTTCCCAGGTGTTCTTCGGCCGTGGAATGGCCGAAGCCGTGGGGCGCCTCGCCGCGCCCTTCGGGCAACGCGCCTTCATCGTCACCGACCCCGCGATAGCCGCCACCCCCGGGTTCGGGCGGATCCTCAAGTCGCTGACCGCCGCCGGCCTGGTGGCGCAGGTGTTCGACGCCGCCGCCCCCGACGTGCCCACCGGCACCGTCGCGGACGCACTCGCCGCCGTCACGGCGGCCCGGCCGGACGTCGTCGTGGCCGTCGGCGGCGGCTCCTCCATCGACCTCGCCAAGGTCACCGCACTTCTGATGTCCCACCCCGGCCCGCTCGGCGCCTACCACGGGGAGCAGCAGGTTCCGGGGCCGGTCACCCCGCTCATCGCGCTGCCGACCACGGCCGGGACCGGTTCGGAGGCCACCCCCGTGTCGGTCGTCAGCGACGCCGACCTCGGCATGAAGGTCGGCGTCTCCAGCCCGTACCTGATCCCGCGGATCGCGATCTGCGACCCCCTGCTCACCGTCGCCTGCCCGCCGGCGGTCACCGCCCATGCCGGCATCGACGCGCTCGTGCACGCCGTCGAGTCCCACATGGCGGCCGCCCACCTCGTCGCGGAAGGCCCGGAGACCGTCCGGCTGCCGCTGGAGCGTGTGGCGATCGGCAAGAACCCGCTCTCCGACCTGCTCGCGCTGGAGGCGATCCGGCGCATCGGCGCCCACCTGGAGACCGCCGTCCGCGACGGCGAGAACCTCGAGGCCCGGGAGAACATGCTCTACGGCAGCATGCTGGCCGGCCTGGCCTTCGGCAATTCCGGGGTGGCCGCCGCGCACGCGCTCCAGTTCGCGATCGGAGCCGCGACGAACACCCCGCACGGCCTCGGCACAGGTCTCATGCTGCCCTATGTGATGGCCTTCAACCGGCCCGTCCGAGAGGAGAGCCTGACCTCGATCGCCCGCGCCCTCGGCGGGACCACCCCGGATCACGCGGTGACCCGTCTCCAGGAACTCGGCCGCCGGATCGGGCTGCCCGGCACCCTCGCCGAACTCGGCCTGACCGCCGCCGACCTCCCCCGTCTGGCCGAGCGAGCGGCCGGCGTGCGGCGCCTCGCCGCCAACAACCCGCGCAAGCTGGACGCCGCCGCGTGCCACACGATTCTGACCGCGGCCCTGACTGGCGACCTCTCGGCCCTGCGTCCCGCCGCCGCGTCGTAGTCGTCCGCAGCGACGCGGTTCCGTGTGGGTCCGGCCGCCGGCGCCCGGGGTGGTTCAACTCCGGTCGGGCCGGCGGCCGGTCAAGTGCACGACCGCCTTCTCCAGGTGGTTGCGCATCCGCTCCACCGCGTCGTCCACCGACCCCTCGGTGATGGCCGACAGGACCTCGCGGTGCTCCCGGCCGAGTGCGGCCGGCGATGCCCACGCCGGCCGCAGCTGGGCCACGCACAGCCGGATCTCTCCGTCCAATGACCGGTAGAGGCGGCTGAGCCGCTTGCTGCCGACCGCCTCGACCAGCGCATTGTGGAACGCGCGGTCCGCCTCCACCACGTCGCTCCAGTGCGCCTCGTGCGGCAGTTCCTCCATCTGCCGGGTGGCCTCCTCCGCCGCGGGAATCACCACCACCCGGCCGACGAGTGCCCGCACCGTCTGGACCTCCAGCGGCACCCGCACGTAGAAGAGGTCGAGAACGTCCTGCTGGGTGAGCTGCGGAACCGACGGGCTGCGGTTGGGTGAGCGCTCGAGCAGGCCCTGGTGGACCAGCACCTGGATCGCGGTGCGGACGGTGGGCCGGGCCACCCCGTGCGCTGCGCACAGTTCGGCCTCGGTGAACCGGGTTCCGGGCGCGAGGTCGCCGCTGAGGATGAGGTCACGCAGCGTGGCGACGATCAGGTCCGCCGCGCCGGTGGCCGGGGCCGTCTCGGTCATAGCCCCGCCGTCTCGACGGCGCGGCGGCGTCCCAGCCATTCCACGAGTCCGAGCAGAGATCCGCCACGCCAGTCGTACTGGAGCTGGAGCAGACGGTCGCCGTGCGGAGTGACCGGCGGGACGACGCCTTCGCCACCGGTGGACACCGGGTGACCGGCGTCGGCGGCCACGGGCGATCGCCGGTCCAGCCAGGCGCGGCGTACCCCCGGCGCGCCCGCGACGTTCAGCTGGCTTCGGGACGCGGCAACGTGCACGATGCGCGACGCCGGGACGTCGAGCCTGGCCAGCGCCTGGTCGACCAGACTGGCGGATCCGCAGTCGCGGACATCGCGGCGTGTGAAGACGGCGGCGAATGCGCCGTCGAGGGGACGCAACGCTCCGTGGACGAGTTCCGGATCCTCATCCGAGGCGACCACCAGCCGGAACCCGGCGCGCGCGGCGAGTTCCACGGCGGGCGCCACGTCCGGATGCGGCCGGCAGGTGTGGAGCGCCGTGGTGAGCGCCGCCGATCCCGCGTCTCGCCAGCGGTAACCCGCCTCCTCGGCCAGCAGTTCGTAGGCGGTGGCGAACGCGCGCCGCTCGCCGCCGAGCTCCCGCAGGAGGGCCTCGAACCGCCGGCGCAGGTCGCGCCCGCGATCCAGCGGGCTGTGCCCGTTGCGGCGGGCGAGGTCGTACAAGAGCGGTTCGACAGCCGCCGTCCAGCAGACCAGCGTGTCCCGCCAGCTGAACAACACGGTGTCGGCCGGGCCACCGGGCATGGGCCTCACCTCCTTCGGGGTGCTGGGAGCGTAACTCGTCTGACAATCCGGGACAATAGTCTGGCAATGCTCACGGCCAAGGGCACGGCAATGAAGAGGGTGGGGCTAACCCCACCCCCGATTGGGCGGCGGCCATCATGTCGTCCGGACGTCCCGCTCGGCAGGCTTGGACCGTAGGTTGGAACGGGTACGGAGGGACGACGTGGGCGAGCTGAGCAGGGACCCCGGCGGCGGGGACGCGACCGCGGGCGGCGCCGCCGCGCGGTGGGCGGCGGCGCGATGGGCCACCGTGATGCAGGTCGGCGGTGACACGGCGGCGACCGTCGCGAACACCCCGTGGACTCCGCTCGCCATGGCGAAGTCGTCGCTGACGTGGCGGTCGGCGATCTATCTGGCCGCGAGCATGGCGCTCGGGCTCGGCTGCTTCATCGGGCTGGCCGTCGGGCTGACGCTGTCCCTCGGGCTGCTGATCATCTGGGTGGGCCTGCCGATGCTGGCGCTGATGATGATCGCGTGGCGGGGCGTGGCGATACTGGAGCGGCAGCTCGTCCGGGCGGCGTTCGGCGTGCGCATCCCGAGCCCGTACCGGCGGCTCCCGGCGGGACGCAACCCGCTGACCAAGCTGAAGGCGATGGCGTCCGACCCCGCCACCTGGAAGGACCTGCTCTACCTCGCCGTGCTGTTCCCCATCACGCTGGTGGAGTTCGTCGTGTCCTGGACGGTGTGGGCGGCGACGGGGATGCTGCTGGCGATGCCGGTCATCGTGGCGGTGGACGGCGGCGCCGAGGTCAGTGTCGGCTTCGTCTCGTACTGGGCCGGCAGCCCGCTGGAGGCGCTGCCGATGTCGGTGGGCGGGCTGGTCTTCCTCGTCCTGGCGATGTACGTGACGCGGGTGATGGCGATCGGGCATTCGGCGTGGGCGCGGCTGCTGCTCGGCCCGAGCCCCTCGCAGACCGAGAACATCGAGCTGCGCAAGCGGACGGAGCATCTGCGGGCGAGTCGTGCCCGCGGTGTGGACGCGGCGGAGTTCGAGCGCCGCCGCATCGAGCGCGACCTGCATGACGGCGCCCAGCAGCGGCTGCTGGCGGTGGCGATGGACATCGGGCGCGCCCGCGCCAAGCTCGACGACGACCCGGAGGGCGCGCGGGCGCTGATCGAGCAGGCCCATTCGGGCACCCGGGAGGCGATCTCCGAGCTGCGCGACCTGGCCCGCGGGATCTACCCGGCGATCCTCACCGACCGCGGCCTGGACCCGGCGCTGTCAGGGCTGGCGGGCCGTGCCCCGGTGCCCGTCGAGGTGGACGTCGACCTGCCGGAACGTCCCCCCGCGGCGGTGGAGAGCATCGCGTACTTCATCGTGGCGGAGTCGCTGGCGAACATCGCCAAGTACGCCCGCGCGACCCGCGCGTCCGTCCGGGTGGCCCGCGAGGACCGGTGGGTGGTCGTCGAGGTGATCGACAACGGGGCCGGCGGCGCGGTCGCGCGTCCCGACGGCGGCCTGGCGGGGCTCGCCGACCGGGCGGCCACGATCGACGGGATGCTCATCGTGGACAGCCCGCCCGGCGGTCCCACGATCATCCGCGCCGACCTCCCCTGTACCTGGTAGCCCGCGCCGGACGGCCCGCGGCGGTCCGCCCAGGCCGCCGCGGGCCCGATAATGGGTGGATGCGGGTAGTGATCGCCGAGGATTCGGTGCTGTTGCGCGAAGGGCTCGTCCGGCTGCTCGACGACGCCGGGATCGAGACGGTCGCGACGGTCGGCGACGGTCCGGGGCTGCTCGGGATCGTCGAGGAGCACGAGCCGGACCTCGCGATCGTGGACGTCCGGATGCCGCCGTCGTTCACCGACGAGGGGCTGCGCGCCGCCCTCGCGGTCCGGGAGCGCAGGCCGGGCGCGCCGATCCTGGTCCTGTCGCAGTACGTGGAGGAGCGGTACGCGACCGACCTGATCGGCGGCGGCGCCGAAGGCGTCGGCTACCTGCTGAAGGAGCGGGTGTCGGACGTCGCCGAGTTCATCGACGCGGTGCGCCGCATCGCCGGCGGCGGGACGGTCATCGACCCCGAGGTGATCGGGCAGCTGCTGGGACGCCGCCGCATCGGGGACCCGCTGGAGGCGCTGACCCCCCGTGAGCGGGAGGTACTGGGGCTGATGGCGCAGGGACGGTCGAACGGCGCCATCGCGGCGGACCTCGTCGTCACCGAGGGCGCCGTGGAGAAGCACATCTCCAACATCTTCATGAAGCTGGACCTGCAGCTTGCGCAGGGCGGGCACCGGCGGGTCATGGCCGTCCTCGCCTACCTGGGCCGCGGGGGCTGAACGCCCGTGACCGGGGGCGTTCCGCGCGCCCGCGCGTCCCCGGCGGGATCGGGAATGCCCGGTGACCTCGCCACGTTCAGGTATCTGGCACACTTGGAGCGAGTCGTTCTCATCCGGGGTGTTCCGGCGGCCCGGCACCGCCGACCCAGCCGAGGATGAGGACGGTTCGCGCAACCGCTGCGGTACCGGTTCACGTCTCCTGCATCATTCATGGCCCTGTCGGGCGTGATCGGCCATGTGAACTCGGGGATGCCCGGCGACCGCCAGAAGCGAGGAGAACCATGAAGCCTGACATCCACCCGAACTACGTCGTCACCACCGTGACGTGTACGTGCGGCAACACCTTCGAGACCCGCAGCACCGCCGAGAACGGCGTGATCCACGCGGACGTGTGCTCGAACTGCCACCCGTTCTACACGGGCAAGCAGAAGATCCTCGACACCGGCGGCCGGGTCGCGCGCTTCGAGCAGCGCTTCGGCAAGAAGAAGGCCGACAAGTAGCGCGAGCGCCGCACACAGCGACGACCAGGGACGGCCCGGGGACATCTCGTCAGGTCCCCGGGCCGTCCGAAGTCGGTTTCCGGAGGCCGCCGCGGCCCCGGGGGCCGGGACGGGCCAGGACACAGCGTGAATCTCGACGATCTGATCAGCGAATACGCGGGCATTGAGGAACGGCTCGCCGACCCGTCCGTCCATGCCGACCAGAACCTGGCGCGCAAGCTGGGCAAGCGCTACGCGGAACTGCGGCCGATCGTCGAGACGCACCGGGACCTGACGTCGACCGAGGACGACCTCGCCACCGCGCGTGAGCTGGCCGGGGAGGACGAGACGTTCGCCGCCGAGGCCGTCGAGCTGGAGAAGCGGCGGGAGGGGCTGGAGGAGCGGCTGCGGCATCTCCTCGTCCCGCGTGACCCGAACGACGCCAAGGACGTCATCCTGGAGGTGAAGGCGGGCGAGGGCGGTGAGGAGTCCGCGCTGTTCGCCGCCGACCTCCTGCGCATGTATCTGCGGTACGCCGAACGCGTCGGCTGGAAGACCGAGGTCATCGACTCCCACCTGTCCGACCTCGGCGGGTACAAGGGCGTCACGGTCGCGGTGAAGGCCAAGGGCGCCCAGGAGGAAGGCGTCTGGACGCGCCTGAAGTTCGAGGGCGGCGTGCACCGTGTGCAGCGCGTCCCCGCGACCGAGTCGCAGGGGCGCATCCACACGAGCGCCGTCGGCGTCCTGGTGACGCCCGAGGCCGAGGACGTCGACGTCCAGGTCGACCCGAACGACCTGCGCATCGACGTGTACCGCTCGTCCGGCCCCGGCGGGCAGAGCGTCAACACCACCGACTCCGCGGTCCGCATCACGCACCTGCCGACCGGTGTCGTCGTCTCGTGCCAGAACGAGAAGAGCCAGCTGCAGAACAAGGAGCAGGCGCTGCGCATCCTGCGGTCGCGGCTGCTGGCGATGGCGCAGGAGGAGGCCGACGCCGCCGCCGCGGCGGAGCGCAAGAGCCAGGTCCGGACGGTGGACCGCTCCGAGCGGGTGCGCACCTACAACTATCCGGAGAACCGGATCTCCGACCACCGGGTCGGCTACAAGGCCTACAACCTCGACCAGGTGCTGGACGGCGACCTCCACAACGTCACGCAGGCGCTCGTCGACGCCGAGCTGGAACGCCGCCTGGCCGAAGCACAAGGATCATGAGCGCAGCGAACCGGGGGGTGTGGGGGGTCGTCCCCCCTCGAAGCATAAAGATCATGAGCGCGGCGAACCGGGGGGTGTGGGGGGTCGTCCCCCCTCGAAGGGCAGGATCATGAATCTGCTGCTCGACGAGATCGCCAGGGCGACGGCACGTCTCGCGGACGCGGGCGCGGCATCCCCTCGCGCCGACGCCGAGGAGCTTGCGGCGGCGGTGCACGGGGTGCGGCGCACCGAGCTGCACGGCGTTCCCGACAGCGCGTTCGACGCCCGGTTCTGGGAGTTCGTCGCCCGCCGTGAGGCCGGGGAGCCGCTGCAGCACATCACCGGCCGCGCGTTCTTCCGCTACCTGGAGCTGAAGGTCGGGCCCGGCGTTTTCGTCCCGCGGCCTGAGACCGAGGTCATGGTCGGCTGGGCGCTGGAGACGCTGCGCGACATGGACGTCCGCGACCCCCTCGTCGTCGACCTCGGCACCGGGTCGGCCGCGATCGCACTGTCGATCGCGCTGGAGGCGCCTCGCGCGCGCGTGCACGCGGTAGAGAAGGACCCGACCGCGTTCGTGCACGCCACCCGCAACATCGAGGAGCTCGACGAGCGGGGACGCGTCCGGCTGCACCTGGACGACTTCTCCTCCGCGCTGAAGGAGCTGGACGGCACCGTCGACCTCGTCGTCAGCAACCCCCCGTACATTCCGATGAGCGAGTGGGAGTACGTGCCGCGCGACGTCCGCGACCACGATCCCGCCGACGCGCTGTGGGGCGGCGGGGACGACGGCCTGGACGCGATCCGCGTGGTGGAGCGCACCGCCCGCCGGCTGCTGCGTCCCGGCGGTTACACGGCGGTCGAGCACAGCGACCTGCAGGGCAACGGCGTCTACTGGATCTTCGCTGAGGAGCACGGCTGGCGGGACGTCCGCAACCGCCGCGACCTGACCAACCGGGACCGCTTCGTCACGGCGCGGCTGGCGGCGGAGTGACGCGCCGCGAGCCCGTTATCCTTGGCGTTGCCATACCCGATGAGCGCCGCGAAGACAGGAAGACGGGCGACCGTGAGCCGACGTTATGACTGCGCCGATCCGATGGAGCGCACCCGCGGGATCGCGGAGGCCGTGTCGGCCGTACGGCGCGGCGAGCTGATCGTCATGCCGACCGACACGGTGTACGGCATCGCCGCGGACGCGTTCACCGCGCCCGCGGTGACGGCGCTGCTGGACGCCAAGGGACGCGGGCGGGAGATGCCGCCCCCGGTCATGGTCGGGTCGGTGCGGGCCGCGACGGCGCTGGTCGAGGACCTCGGCACCTACGGGCAGGACCTCATCGACGAGTTCTGGCCGGGCGCGCTGACGCTGGTGTGCCGCGCGAACCCGAACCTCATGTGGGACCTCGGCGAGACCAAGGGGACCGTCGCGGTGCGGATGCCGATGCACGAGATGGCGGTCGAGCTGCTGAAGGAGACCGGCCCGCTGGCCGTCAGCAGCGCGAACCTCAGCGGGCAGGCCCCGGCCCGCACCGCCGAGGACGCGGAGAAGATGCTCGGCGACTCGGTCTCGGTCTATCTGGACGGCGGAGTGTCCGGGCACGCCGACCCGTCGACGATCGTGGACCTGACCGGGGCCGTCCCGCGGCTGCTGCGGGCGGGCGCCATCCCCGAGGAGAGGATCCGCGCGGTGGTCGGCGTGCTGCTGACCGACGAGGACGACCCTGCCGACCCGGACGAGCGGGCCGACCCGGCCGAGTCCGGCGAGGTCACGGCGGGCGCCGAGCCCGCAGAGGCCGCGTCGCCGGTGGACATGGCCAAGCCTTCCCTGACGAAGGGGGAGTCGTCCGAAGCCCCGGACGCGGCGGCTGAGCCCGCCCCCGGGGGCGCTGAGCCCGCCGGCGAGACGGCCGCCGGCGCGTCCGCCGGCGCGGACGCGAAGCCGTCGCTCACCAAAGACGACGAGCGGGCGTAGAACGGGGGCGGCGGGCGGCCTCCGTCCGTCCGGGCACGCCTCCATGACCCGCGTCACAGCGGGCTCCGGACCCGGCAGTGGCACGTAGCCTGGCGGGTGTATTGACCTCGTTACGCCGACACAGCGGCGGCAACGGTGAAACCATGTTTGACGTGCGTGGCCGTGTCCGGGGGGCCGCGATCGCCGCGGGGCTGCCACTGCTGCCGGCCCTCGTCTTGACCTCCCTCGTCCTGATCTCCCTCGTCCTGATCTCCCTCGTCCTGCCGCCGCCCGCCCGCGGCGCGGCCGAGCCCGTTCCCGCGGTGTCCGGGACGGTGCCGCCGCCGGAGACGGCCGCCGGGGAGCTCGCGGAGAGCATCGCGACCTACGACGTCGTCCTCGGCCTCGGCGCCGACGGCGTCCTGCGCGTCCGGGAGACCATCACCTACGACTTCGGCGAGAGCGGCCGGCACGGCATCGTCCGCCTGGTGCCGTTCCGCCGCGGCGACCGGCTGTACGAGGTGCGCGACATCAGGACCAGCTCGTCGACGGGCGCCCCGGCCCGCGTCCAGACGATGAAGCTGCTGAACGACGTGCAGATCAGCGTCGGCGGCCGGCAGGGCGAGGTGCGCGGGCGGCAGGCGTACGTGATCGAGTACGAGGTGGCGCGGGCGTTCACCCCGCGCGCCGGCCATGACGCGCTGACATGGGACGCGATCGGGACGGGCTGGGACGTCCCGATCAGGAACGCGGCCGTCCGGGTGGAGGCGCCGGTCCCGCTGCGGCACGTGACCTGCGACGCCGGCGCCCCCGGCGCGACGACCCGGTGCCTGCGCGACCGCGACGGCCCCTACGCCGTGGACTTCATCCAGCGGAACCTCGCCCCGCACGAGGGCATGAAGGTCCGGGTCCGGCTGCCCGAGCACGCGGTCGCCGCCCAGCCCCCGCTGTACGTCCCGCCGCGCTGGGCGGGCGGCTGGCCGGGCACCGCGCTGCTCGCGCTGTCCCTCGGGATGGTGGCGCTGCTGCCCCGCCGCCCGGTTCCGCGACGGCGGGCCGGCCTGGGCCTGGCCGCGGCCGGCGCGCTGCTGGTCGCCGCCGACGCGGGCGACGAGGTCGCGGCGCACGGGCTGTGGGCGTTCTCGATGGGGGACCGGTGCCTCGCCGGTCTCGCGCTGATGACCGTCGGGGCCGGGGTTCTGTGCGTCCACCGGTTCCGGGCCCGGTAGGCGCCACGGGGGGTCGTATGCGCCGTGAGGGGTCGTATGCGCCGCGAAGGGCCGCCGGGAGGATTAGAGTTGACCGATCGCGATCGTGAACAGATCGTCCTGCCCAGCCGTCTATAAGGTGACGGCGGTCCCGCGATCCGAGGGCGGGATGTGAGGGATCGCGCGCGCGGGGCAGTCAACCACGGGGCGGCCGACGGGGCTGCCGATGCGGCGGCCGACCGCCGGCGGTGATGGGCGAAGGAGGCGCAGGGGAGTGCGGGAGTACCTGCTCACGATCCTGGTCGCCGCCCTGGTCGCGTACCTGCTGACCCCGCTCGTGCGCAGGTTCGCCGTCTGGTTCGGGGCGCAGGCCGTTCCCCGTGACCGCGACGTGCACGTCATCCCGACGCCCCGGCTGGGCGGTCTCGCGATGTTCGGCGGGATGGTGGCGGCGCTGGTGGTGGCGACCGGGCTGCCGGAGATGCGCAAGGTCCTCGCGGACGGCGACGTCAGCGTCGCCAAGGCGCTGCTGCTGTCGGGCGGGCTGATCGTGCTGATCGGCATCGCCGACGACCGCTGGGAAGTGGACGCGCTCACCAAGTTCGCCGGCCAGGTCTCCGCGGCCGGGATCTTCATCATGCAGGGCATCCAGATCTATGTGATCCCGCTGCCGACGGGCGAGTCGCTGTCGCTGCCGCCCGCCTACGGGGTGCCGCTGACCGTCCTCGTCGTCGTCGCCACGATCAACGCGGTCAACTTCATCGACGGCCTGGACGGGCTGGCCGCCGGCGTCGTCGGGATCGCCGCGCTGGCGCTGTTCTCCTACGCCTACCTGCTGTCGCGGACGAACGGGCTCACCACGCTGACCGCCGCGACCCTCATCGCCGCGGTCCTGTTCGGAATGTGCGCGGGCTTCCTGCCGCACAACTTCAGCCCCGCGAAGATCTTCATGGGCGACACCGGCTCGATGCTGATCGGGCTGCTGCTCAGCGCGTCCACGATCATGCTGACCGGCCAGTTCGACCCGGCGATCCTCGCCAACGGGCTGTTCCCGTTCTTCGTCCCGGTGCTGCTGATCCCGGCGGTGGCGGCGGTGCCGTTCATCGACATGCTGCTCGCGGTGTGGCGGCGCACCAACCAGGGCAGGTCGCCGTTCTCGCCGGACAAGCAGCATCTGCACCACCGGCTGCTGGAACTCGGCCACTCCACCCGCCGCGCCGTGCTGATCATGTACTTCTGGGTCGGGCTGCTGGCGTCCGGGCTGGTCGGGCTCGCGCTGTTCGACGCCGCCTGGATCACCCTCGGGATCACGCTGCTGGTCGCGACCGCCGGTGTCCTGCTGATGATCCGCAGGCCGCGGGTCTCAGCCCATGGGGCCGGCCCCGTGGAACCCGCGTCCCGAGCCGGTCGATCGTCACGCCATGGCGCCGGCGTGCCGTGACCGGCCGTCTTCGCGCAGACGCCTAAAGCACGGGTCCGACTGGGCTAAAGTCCCTGGTGAAAGCGCGGCCGGAGGTGGAGCCGCGGGCCCGGTCGGGCGTTACCTCTAGGGTAATTGCGGACGATCCGGACGCTTGTGATACCTTTCACGAACAAGAAACGACCACCGTACGTGACCAGCCGGAGCCCTCATGCAATCCAATGAAGCAAGGATGCTCCGCGGCACCGCGATCCCGACCGCGGCCGCCGGGGTGGCCGCCATCGTGATCGGCTTTCTGGCCGCCGGCGGCAAGGGCGCCCTCGCGGCGGCACTGGCCGCCGTCGTGGTGATCGCCTTCTTCTCGATCACCGTGCTCGTGGTCTCCTGGGCCGGCAAGATCTCCGCGCAGACGATGATGCTCGCCGGGCTCGCGAGCTACATGGTCAAGATCCTCGCGGTGATGCTGCTGGTCACGAGCATGGACGGCGTCACGATCTGGAACACGAAGGTCTTCGGCTGGGCGGTCATCGGGCTCGCGCTGCTCTGGCTCGCCGCCGAGTTCCGAGTCACGCTGCAGCAGAGGCTCTACATTGACGAACCTGAGAACGCGCTGGACCGGAGTGCGTGATGAGCGCGCCTTGGACGGCGATGTCCCCAACGGGCTACTCCAATATGACCACCGCGTGGATGGCCTGCTATCGTCCGGAGCGCGATGAGCGAGCAGAAACGTCGGCCGGAGGACGGCCAACGGGAATTC